>CBEPPX010000029.1:0-11378 GCA_965511205.1 uncultured Ignavibacteriales bacterium
TACTTAAAGTTTGCAGCATTTAAAGAGATTGGGGACGAAAAAGATAATTTTTCAACTCCTTACATTTCTGTTTTTGTTACCTCATTAATTCTAAGCTTTTTCATCATCCTGAATAAAAATTCTCTTGTCCATGTGCTGGGAATTCCTGATGAATATCATTACCTGGTTTACATAGCTGCAGGTTTAATTTTTCTCGATTCAAATGCAGTTATTCCTTATCTTAAATTAAGATTAGACAGGCAGGCAAAGAAATTTTCGCTCTTTAAGATTTTACAAATCTGTGTAAATATAATTCTCAACCTCTATTTTATTTTGATATTGGGATGGGGAATTGAGGCAATCTTAATTAGCAATTTGCTTGCTTCGCTTGCATCCCTCATACTTCTGTTGCCAACAATAGCGAGGCATTTCAGGTTCAGTTTTAATACTAAATTGTTTAAACGGTTGTTCAAATTTGGATTACCTTTTTTACCTGCAGGGCTTTCGGTTATGGTTGTACAGGTTATTGATGTGCCGATACTTGAAAAGCTTACATCACTTAAAACCGTAGGCGTTTACAAAGCCAATTACAAGCTTGGTATTTTTATGATGCTGTTTGTAAATATGTTTCAGTATGCCTGGCAGCCATTCTTTCTGCATAACGCAAATGAACCAAATGCAAAAGAAATGTTTGCAAAAGTTCTTACATACTTTACTGTTACAGGTAGTATAATACTTGTAGGGCTTTCACTCTTTGTAACAGATATTGCAAAAATACAAATAGCAGGTTACTCGCTTATCGGCCCACTTTACTGGGGTGGATTATATATTGTACCTATAATTCTTCTATCCTTTTTAATAAACGGTATGCATATGATTTTTTCGGCAGGAATTTATATTGAAGAAAAGAGCCTATATGTACCGCTGGTTACAGGTTTTGGAGCTGCAACAAGCATTGTAGTAAATTTTGCTCTCATTCCTATTTTAGGCATTGTGGGAGCTGCAATTGCTACATTTGCAAGCTATTCGGTAATGGCTATAGGTTATTTTTTAGTAACACAAAAGTTTTATAATGTAAAATATGAGTATGCACGTATTGCAAAAGTTTTTGCGGGAATATTGTTTGCCGCTATTTGTTATTATTTCTTAGTCTATAGCGATAACTTATCTCTATTATTAAAAGGAGTAATACTAATCGGTTTTCTTTCATATTTATATTTTGTTGCTATGGATAGAAATGAAATTAAAGTGATTAAACAAAAACTTGCAGAAAGTAGAAAAAGGAAAGTATAAATATTTATGGCTGAACCGGTTATCATCAAGTTTAAAAGATTAAAGAAAAACCTGGCGGAAATACCTCTTCCCTCTTATTCAACGAGCGGCAGTGCAGGAATGGATGTACATGCAGGAATTGAAGAGCCAATAATTTTAAAACCGGGAGAGGTTGAACTTGTTCCTACAAACTTATCAGTAGAAATTCCAACAGGGTACGAAATTCAGGTAAGACCTAGAAGCGGATTGGCAGCAAAGCACAGTATAGGAATACTTAATTCTCCAGGCACTATCGATTCCGATTACCGTGGCGAAGTAAAAATATTATTAATAAATTTTGGCAAGAAAGAATTTATTATTCAACCGGGGGAGAGAATTGCTCAACTCATAGTTTCACGGGTTTACACTGCACAGCTTACTGAAGTTAAGGAATTAAACAATACAAAAAGGGGAGAAGGCGGATTCGGGCACACAGGGCGTTAGATATAAAAAAAATAATCCCGGCTTTAGCATTTCTATTTCCAATTGAGTAAACTGCGGCAGGAAAAATCCTAATTCTTTCTGCTGTTTTTTTCACCTGTTATAATCACTTAAAATTTATTTTTAATGACAGATTTTATCCATCTTCATAACCATAGTCATTACAGTCTTCAGGATGGCGCATGTACCATTGACGGACTTATCGCGGCTACAAAAAAAAATAACATGAGCTCGGTTGCCTTGACTGATCATGGCGTATTATATGGAGTTGGTGAGTTTTACAAGAAAGCAACAAAAGCTGGCATTAAACCAATTATCGGTATGGAAGCATATATTGTTGCCGATGGAAGCAGGAAGGATAGAGGTAAGACAGAAGGGAACGGAATCGGCAGGAAGAAAAAAAAATATAACCATCTTATACTTCTTGCAAAAAACAAAGAAGGATTTAAAAACCTATCTAAATTATCTACACTTGGTCACACCGAAGGATTTTATTATAAACCAAGAATTGACCTTGAACTGTTGAAACAGTATAGTGCAGGACTTGTATGTACATCTGCTTGTGCCAGCGGTGTGGTTTCTGCTCATCTTGTTGATGGAAATTACGATAAGGCAAAACAGGTTGCCAAAGTTTATAAAGAAATATTTGAAGATGACTTTTACCTGGAAATCCAGGATCATGGAATGCCGATAGATAAACCAATTCTGGAAATGATGCCTAAGATATCTAAGGAATTAGGGATTAAATTAGTTGCCACAAATGATTGCCACTACATAGAAAAAGATCATTCTATTGCGCATAACATTTTATTATTACTTGGGGATAAAAATGGTGCCGATTATAGGAGTTTACGATACGGTACAGACCAGGTTTATTTTAAATCTGCAAAAGAGATGATTGATTTATTTAAAGATTATGATGGTGCAGTTGAAAACACTTTGGAGATTGATTCTAAAATTGATCTGCAGCTGGATTTTGAAGGACATCATTTCCCTGAGTTTCCAATTCCAGATGATTCATCAGCAGAATCGATTGATGAATATTTTGAATTGCTGGCGCGAGAAGGATTAAAAGAGAAAAAACTTGAGTTTACAGGCGAAGTGAAAGAGAGATTTAATTTTGAGATCGAAACCATAAAGAGCATGGGTTTTTCCGGTTACTTTCTTGTTGTTCAGGATTTTATTAATGCTGCTAAAAGTAAAAACATTCCCGTAGGACCAGGAAGGGGAAGTGTTGCCGGAAGCATAGTAGCGTACGCACTTGGAATAACAACTATTAATCCCCTTAAGTATAATCTTCTCTTCGAGAGATTCTTAAATCCTGCAAGAAAATCAATGCCTGATATAGACGTGGACTTTGCCGATGACCAGCGTAGTGATGTGATAGATTATGTTAAGGAAAAATACGGCGAAGAGTGTGTAACCCAGATAATCACTTTTAATCGTCTTTCATCAAAAGCTGTTATAAGAGATGTTGCAAGAGTTTTAAAAATCCCAATACCCACTGTTAATAATATTACCAAATTCATCCCTTCTAAGTTTGGTAAAGTATTTTCAATTGAACAGGCGCTAAATGAAGTGCCGGAACTAAAATGGGTAAGAACTTCGAAAGAACCTGAAATTCAGGAACTTATAAAACATGCAAAAGTTCTTGAAGGAATGAACAGGAATGCATCGAAGCATGCTGCAGGTGTGGTTATTACGCCGGGTGATGTTAGTGATTATGTTCCTCTTGCAAATGCTGTTGCACAAAACGATATTGTTACTCAGTACAACATGAAAGATATTGAGCAGGCAGGGCTGCTTAAAATGGATTTCTTAGGTTTGCGAACTTTAACAATCATTCGTGATACACTTTCGCTTATTAAGAAAAATCATAATGTAGAAATTGATATTGATGAAATTCCTCTGGATGATGAAAAATCTTACCAGCTTTTTGCAAAAGGACATACCACAGGGATATTCCAGTTTGAATCTCCCCCGATGCGCGAGCACCTTAAAAAACTTAATCCCTCAAGTTTAAGCGATCTTGCTGCCATGAATGCGTTGTACCGCCCGGGACCTATGGAGTTTATTGATCAATTTATTGACAGGAAATTTGGAAGAAAAAAAGTTCAATATCTTCATCCAATTTTAGAAGATATTCTTAAAGAAACATATGGAATTATAGTTTACCAGGAACAGGTAATACAGATTGCAAACAAAATTGGTGGAATGAGTCTTGCCGAAGCAGATATCCTTCGGCGCGCAATGGGTAAAAAAGATCTGCTTGCAATGAAGGAGCAAAAAACTAAGTTTATTGATGGTGCAGATGCCAAGGGAATTAGTAAAAAAATAGCCAAAGAAATTTTTGTTTCAATAGATAAATTTGCTAACTACGGTTTTAATAAAAGTCATGCTGTTGCATATAGTTACATAGCATACCAAACAGCTTACCTTAAAGCTCATTATCCCTCAGAATTTCTTGCTGCTAACCTAACCAACGAGTTTGAGAACACTGATAAAGTTTCAAACTTTTTAGAAGATTGCCGCCGCTTAAATATTAAGGTACTTCCGCCTGACGTAAATAATGCTTCTGTTAACTTTGATGTTACTGATGGCAGGATAGGATTTGGAATGAATGCAATTAAAAATGTTGGCAAAAATGCTGTTGAAGAAATTATTAAAGTTCGGAAAAAACTTGAAAGGAATTTCACCAGCATTTTCGATTTTTGCATTAACGTTGATACAAGGCTGGTAAACAAAAGAACTCTTGAAGGCTTAGTAACTGCCGGTTCGTTCGATTCTATGGATACAAATCGCGCTTCGCTTCATAATGCAGTAGAAAAAGCTCTTGAGTTTGGAGGCAAAATGCAGCACTCGGTTTTTTCTAATGAGAATTCTTTATTTGGTGGAATAGAGGATTTGGAAATAACTGAACCGGAACTTCAGGATATTAAACCATGGAGTGAAAAGGAAAGACTTGGAAAAGAAAGAGAAGCGGTTGGTTTTTACATATCAGGGCATCCCTTACATAAATATGATGTTGAATATAATTCTTTTACAAATTTTCATATTGGTAAAGATAAAAATATAAATGAAGAAGAAGTTGTTAAAGTTTGCGGGGTAATAACTGGCGTTAGAAAAAAGATAGACAAATCTGGTAAAGATATGGCTTTCTTTACTATTGATGATTTTTCCGGTTCTTGTGAATGTATAATGTTTTCAAAAATATTTGCCAATGATGGTGAGTATGTTGAGGAAGAAGAATCAGTTTTAATTATTGGGAAGTTAGAAAGCAGCGGTGATGCTGTAAAAATTCATGTTAATAAACTTTTGCCGTTGGATAGAGCAAGAGAAGATCTTTCCAAAAGTATAAATATTAATATAAATAAAGATGTTGTCTCTGCCGATAAAATTTCCTTACTAAAACCTATTCTTGAAAATAACAAAGGTAACACACCTGTTTTTCTTTCACTTGGGAAAAATGGTTCACGCGGTTCATTATATTCATTAAAGGAGTACAGGGTAAAAGTATCCGAGGATCTTATTAAAGATGTAACTACTTTGCTTGGTGCTGAATCTCTCCGTCTGAATTCCTAATTATTTATATTTAAGAAATTATGACAAATAACTATCCCGGTAAAAGTCAATAGTTTAAAAAATTTGTTTCACTTTTACCTATTTTGTATAATTGCTTGCGATGATAGTTAAAAACATGTAACACGAATGAGTAAAAATAACAATTCAAAATACTGGGCTGTAATTTTAGGTGCTTCATCAGGATTTGGCGAAGCAACCGCGGTGAAACTTTCTGCAGATGGTTACAACATAGTCGGAGTGCATCTTGATAGGCAAGCCACAATGCACAATGTTGAAAAAATTATTAGCCAGATAAATAAAAATGGATGTGAAGCTTTATTCTTTAATGTAAATGCTGCCGATAGATTTAAGAGAAACGAAATAGTGAACGAAATTAAGAAAAAACTTAATGGGGAATCTCTTATTAAAGTAACCATGCATTCATTAGCTTTTGGGGCTTTAAGACCATTTATTCCTAAAGAAGAAGAACAAGGTATAACTCATGCACAAATGGAAATGACCCTTGATGTGATGGCTCACTCATTAGTTTATTGGGTGCAGGAACTTTATCTGAATAACCTGCTTGCAAAACAAGGAAGAGTTTTTGCAATGACCAGTTCAGGGGGGCGCTCGTCAATTCCATATTATGGTGCAGTATCTGCGGCCAAAGCTGCTCTTGAATCTCATGTAAGACAATTATCGGTTGAACTTGGACCAATGGATATTTCGGTAAATGCGATTATGGCTGGTGTAACTGACACGCCTGCTCTTAGAAAAATACCCGGCAGTTCAGAAATGGTTAATATTGCTTTAAAGAAGAACCCGAAAAAAAGATTAACAACCACTTCAGATGTTGCGAAAGTAATCTCGCTCCTTTGTAAAGATGGAGGGGAATGGATTAGCGGCGGAATAATAAATGCTGACGGCGGGGAAGACATTGTAAGTTACGTGGGGCAAAATTAAAAATTGAACATTTTTTAAAATATAAACTCAAGGAATAATAATGGGACTAGTAGAAATAACAGACGACAATTTTGAAGCTGAAGTTATAAATTCAGATTTACCCGTACTAATAGATTTTTGGGCAGTTTGGTGTGGGCCTTGCAAAATGATTGCCCCTATTATGGAAGAACTGGCAACCGAATATGATGGAAAAGCTAAATTTGGAAAACTGGATGTGGATTCGAATCAGCAAACCTCAATTAAATATGGTGTAAGAAGCATTCCTACATTATTGCTTTTTAAAGACGGTGAATTGAAGGATACCATAATTGGTGCTGTTCCAAAAACTAATATAGTTGAAAAACTAAATACCCAGGTTTAGTTTTAATTACTTTACCGTTTTGGATAATATAAATTGAAAATCATAAATAAACGGTGAATAAACTAATTATTCGGTTTATATTAAATTTTAGCGGATTTTTATATCTATTGACATTTTTACAAAAAAACGTTAATTCTCTATAGCAAATATTTATTGCTTGAAAACTTGACATAAAACTAAGTGAGTGTTAATTTGTCTAAGTGTTTAAAATTTAACATAACTTAACAACGAAGTTAAACCCTCGGGTAGTATATAAAGTTTTTTTTCATCATAATTCATCTTTCATAATAAAAAAAGGAGAGTAGCATGCTAAATAAAGTTACAGCTTTAGTAGTCGTTCTACTGTTGTGTGGGTTTGGGGTATCTCAAGCTCAGAATTTTAAACAGAGACCAGTCATAAATGGTGATGAGGTTCGTGATCATTCTCAAATACCTGTTATCGAGACATTTGGCACTATTAGCTTTGATGCTTTTAGTTCAGGTAGTTTTGTATGGGATATACATAACATTACAGACGCTGCAACAGGTTATGATCTGCAATCTAATGCTTCAACACAACAGGTTTACGTGGATCCAAATAACCCTGATTTTATTCATGCAGTTTTTGTAAATTCGCAGGAAACAGCAACCTGGAATGATAGAACTTCCCTTTACTTTGGAAGCACCGATAAAGGTGTAAACTGGTTTGAATTAGGTGGTGTTCCTATAACTGTGAGTGTCACTGATGGACGTGGTGGTTTCCCATGTATTGATGGTACCTCTGGTGGTGCTGCAGTTATTGCAAATCATAATAACTCAGGTGGTGGTTTAACTACTAGTCGGATTTATATTGATGCATCACCTTTCGAATATAACTTTACAGAATATATGCCTGGTCCAGGACCAGTTGGCGATTTAATCTGGCCAAGAATCCGTACTCTTGCAAACGATGATGTTGCTATAATATCCTCTCAAAATGGCGGAGTCGATTTTTTTACCAATCTTCTTTCTGGTGGTGTTTATTCCGGATGGCAATTACACGATGGATCTCAGGCCGAAGATCATTCGATGGCAGTTTCTGATGGTGGTATACTTGGTTTAGCTTATGAGGGTCAAGCTCCTACCGGAGATCATGATATGTTTTATAAGCAGTCGACAGACGGCGGTTTAACATGGTCAACACCTATTACAATATATGATGCTGATGTGGTAACAAATCCTGACTCTCTACTTGGTACTTGGAGAGGCGTTAGTATGAATTTCTATGGAGAGGAACCTTGTGTTACATTTGAACTTGGTTGGGTTGCTGCAGGCGAATCATATTACCCCCAGTTGCCAAGTTCAATTGCATTCTGGTCACCTAACGTAAATGGAGGAGTTTACAAAATAATCGCTGATGACAGTCAGGTACCATTTTATACAAATGAACTGGGAAATGACGATGCAAGTATGCCAATGGGCAAACCGGTAATTGGTCGTTCTGCAACGAATGATTATTTATTTGTTGCATTTGCTTCAACTAGCGGAGAATGGTGGCCTGGAGCTAATAGTACTGATTCAACCGCCTATTATACAGGATGGTTTATGTATAGTACAGATGGTGGGGATGCCTGGACAGATCCGGAGAATTTTACACCGGCAACCCCGCTTCTGGATTGGAGATATCCTAGTATCGTTCAGATTAGCCCCGTTCAAACTACAGATAGTGATGTTATAACTGTACATATGGTTATGCAAGGTGATTCACTTCCTGGAAGTACAGTTAATACAACAGGAACGCCTGTTGGCGTTACAGCTCAGTACTATCATTTCTCAACTGAAATAATTATTGTTAGTGCTGACGAAGATCCTGTAATTGTTAACGAATTCAATTTAGAGCAAAATTATCCTAACCCGTTCAACCCAAGTACACAAATTAATTATACTCTTGCTGAAAGAAGCATTGTAACAGTTAAAGTGTACGATGTGTTAGGAAATGAAATTGCTACTTTAGTTAATGCAACCCAAGAAGCCGGTGCACACGATCTTAGCTTCGATGCATCACAACTTTCTTCAGGATTGTATATTTATAAGCTTAATGCAGGTAACTTTACATCATCTAAAAAAATGATGCTATTGAAATAAAATTATAATCTAATTGGAACGGGTGGGTTATCCAATTATCACATTGGTTAATTCGCCCGTTTTTTTTAGTGCTTAGTTTGTTTAATAGATTGTTGATACTTGCAAAAAATTTAATTAAGAAAAGAATTTAGTAAAAAATTGTGTGGAGACAAGATGAAAAAATTCTTTACAATAACTATAATGGTGCTTGCATTATTTAGTTTAGCATCCACTGCTTATGCCCAATCGGGAGTTGGTAAAATGAGCGGAAAAATTATTGATGCTGATACAGAGGAAGAACTAATTGGTGCTAATATTATTCTTTTAAATACTAACCTTGGCGCCGCAACCGACATTGAAGGAAACTACTTCATTCTGAACATTACTCCCGGTACTTATAATGTGAAGGTTAGTTATGTCGGTTATGCTCCTAAAACGATCCAGGAGGTTAGAATAGTTGCCAATATTACTTATGAATTAAATATTGAGTTATCTACAGATTTTACCCTGCCCGATATTGTTGTTGAGGGTAAAAAAATGTTTGAAGAAAAAGCTACAAATACTGTTAAAGTAATTGATTCAGACCAAATTGCTCGTTTACCGGTTAAGGGAGTGACAAATATAATTGGTCTACAATCGGGTGTGGTAATACAGGAAGGCAGTGGTGGTGTTGACGGTAACGCAACAGTAAATGTTAGAGGTGGCCGAGGCTCGGAGGTTCTTTACATTGTTGATGGAGTACCACAGACTAACGTATTCAACGGAGCCAACCGCTCTCAGGTAAGTGATAATGCTATTGACCAGATTTCATTCCAGGTTGGTGGTTATGAGGCAAAATACGGACAGGCACAGTCCGGTATTGTTAATATTACAACAAAATCCGGTCAATCTAATTACAACGTATTTACAGATGTTATATCTTCTCAATTTACTGATGATTATGGTTATAACCTTTACACTTTGAATTTAAGTGGTCCAATTATCCCGGGAAATCCAGATCACACCATATTCTTATCTGGTGAAAGAGGATGGAACGGGGATAGTGATCCAGCGGCTATCGACAGAACTTTTGAATCGATAGAAAAAACTGTTACCGCGAGAGAGCAGATGAATTCATCTACCTGGAGATTTACTGGTAGAACCACTCACAATGTTGGAGATTTCAGAATTAATTTTGGCGCAAATGTAAACTTCAGAGATTACCGGAATTACGTACATTCGTATGCAAAAAATAATGCTGAGTTTAATCCTGCAAGAGAGCAAAATAATTACTCGTTTAGTGCAAGAATCACGCAAACGTTGGGTCAATCTTTCTGGAACTTGAATGTTGGTGTTAAAAGAGATCAATTCAACCAATTTGATCCTCATTTTGGAGATGATCTTTTTGCTTATGGCGATAGCATAACATTTGCCAGAGAATTTGGAGTAGCTCTATCCAGAGATGGTCAAAGAATTCAAAAAGATGAGAATAATGTATTCTGGGACTTTGGAAGAATAAATAACTTCTACCAACGCCAGGAAAATGATCAATTAAATGCGGATGCAACTTTTACTTCGCAGATTGACAATCATTTATTTGAATTTGGTGGAGGTGCCAATATTAATTTAATTAGAAATTATACAATTGGCCCTGTTCAATTATCTGATGGCGATCACACTACTCTTACAGAAGCAGGATTAGATTCTTTATTTGAAGTTCAGCAGCCAACAGTATTTGGATATGATATAAGAGGTGTAGAAAAAACTAGTAGTGGTGATGAATTTGCACCAAAAGAACCATTTTTTGCATATGCTTATATACAGGATAGATATGAACTTGAAGATCTCGTATTAAATATTGGCTTAAGAATGGATTATTTTGATACAAAAACAGATATTTTGAAGAATCGAAATTTAATAGACGGGAATAATGTACTTTTACCATTCGCCGGAGGAAGCGATCCAAACGATTTTGATCCGGGTGATTTTGTTGAAAAAGAAGCTGAACTTGAATTTTCTCCTCGTATAGGATTAGGATTTCCTGTAACTGAAAATACAGTTTTCCATGCTCAGTATGGTAGATTTATTCAAATTCCGCAGCTAACTGATCTCTACTTTACACCTTTTGATTTAGATCAGTTTATTTCATTTGATCCACAATACGTCCAGGATGGCTCTATCATTTCTGAAGAAACCACTTCGTATGAAGTTGGATTCAGACAGTTACTTGGTGATAATGCTGCAATGAACATTACATTGTTTTACAAAAATATTAAGGGTTTAGTGAACCGGCAGCAGAGTTTCTTCCAGAGGGTTGAAGGTGGTGAGCTAAAAACTTACATTCATCCTGTTAATTCTGATTTTGGAACCAGTAAAGGATTGGCATTTTCGCTTGATGTAACGAGGCTAAGTTATTTCACATTTTCATTACAATATACATTTGCAATTGCTGAAGGAACCGGTTCCGCAACAAACTCCAGCCAAACTGCTGTGTTCAGAAGCTTAGATAATGAAGCTCCTAAAGTGATTGCACCTCTCGATTTCGACCAAAGACACACTGGTGTGGCAACTGTTGATTTTTATGTGCCTGAAGGTGAGCTTGGTATATTGGAAATGACCGGGGTGAACGCTTTAGTCTCATTTGCTTCCGGAAGACCTTATACTCCTCTTGATTTCTTCGATATTTTATCAGGAAACAACG
>CBEPPX010000030.1:0-11209 GCA_965511205.1 uncultured Ignavibacteriales bacterium
ATATTCTATTTCATCTAAAATTTTATAAAACCTGGGTACTTCTCTCCTGCTGTCGCTGCACCACGTACCCATAACAAGTTTTATTTCAAGATCTTCAAAACCTGGTTTTATTTCTTCAGTAGTTTCAACATCAACTTCATAAATATCATATTCTTCATTCCACCAATCAGAAAAACTTGTGTCATCAAATGCTTCCCTTGTACAATAACCAACAAGCATTGCCTTCTCAGATTCATCATCAGTTATAATTGTGTTATAATCCTGCGCAAAGCTTATAAAAGAAAAAATAAATAAGAGGATTAGGGTGAATAGATGTTTCATTATTCTTCAGTGTTGTTAATATTATCATGTCTTGCATCAACGCCCCACAGGAGTTTATTTCTTAAAGTATCAAAATAAGTGGTTAAGGAGGTTTGAATTATTTTGAGCGGGCGTTTGCTCTTTCTTATCTTTACTTCAATTGGCGGCGGAAAGGAAAAAACCCTCTGCCCATCGCAGTTTATTTGAACTTCTTTAAAAAGTGAATCTGCTTTTATAACTATCTCCTGGTCGCTTGAAAGTACCAATGGTCTTACAGTTAAACTGTGCGGTGAAATAGGAGATAGCGTAATTGCCCTGGCAGTAGGGGTTACAATTGGTCCACCTGTTGAAAGGGAGTAACCTGTTGACCCGGTTGGGGTGGCAACAATTAATCCATCGGCGGAAAAAGTTGTAACATATTCACCATCAACCCATGCTGTAAGTTCAATCATTTTAGACCAGCCGCCTTTTTCAATTACAATATCATTTACCGCATATAGTTTTTCGCTGGAAGGAAAATCGCACACTCCTTCAATTACCATTCGCTCTTCAACTGTATAATCCTTATTCTTAATTAGTTCAATAACTTGATCTATATTTTTAATATCTGTTTCAACTAAAAAACCCAGCTTGCCTAAATTTATACCAAGCACCGGCTTATCATAAAAGTGTGCATGAAAAGCTGTTGAGAGCATTGTTCCATCGCCCCCAATTGAAATTATAATATCACTCTTCTCGTAAATTTCACTGTCGTCAGCAGGCAAATCTTCATCTAATTCGATTTTAAGTTTATCCTTTTCTTCTGCAAGCGCGCGAGTAAGAATGTAATCCAGCCCATTAGCTTTAAGCTTCCGGATAAATGAAGAAACAACTTCAAAAACATTCTCCTTGGTAATATTAGCTATTATTCCTATCAGCATATTAATTTGTCATTAAAGTTAAACAACAACTACTTTGCGCTATTTTCTTCAGGAGGAGTTTTGTCAGTAGTTTTCTTTTCTTCCTTAGGTTCTTCGCTGGTTGAACCGGCTTTATCCTTTTCAACCTCATCGACATAATTGAGCTTTAAGTCTTTTAAAGCTTCGGATAAAAACTTTTCCTCGTACTCGGTAAGGTTACCTTTTGTTCTTGCTTGCAGCATATCCAGTGTATCTATTGAAACTTTAGCATACTCTAGATTTCTATCAATTTTATCAGTAACAGGATTTTTAATCTTACCCATTGCCATCATTGCAATCTGTTGGTTTTGCATTACTAACTGCATAAAAAGTATTGGATGATTATCTTCAGACATTTTTTCCTCTTATATTTTAACTTTATTATACAAATTTACAACAATTTGTGGAAATTTTCTGATGAATAAATAAGCTCGGGATAAGAAAATCCCAAATAAGATTATTTACCAGAATTAAGTTTTTTGAATGAAAAACTTTTTTTAACAATAGGAATGTAAAAAGGTAAGAGTGAAAGTATGAACAGAGCCGTAATTATGAGTGCTGGAATCAATAGCTCAGCAACCTTAAATGATATCACTAAACCAGTAAGAAGGATTGCAACAAAAAATAATATGCTGGCAGCGAAAACTAATATGAGCCGTTTGTTTTTGAATACAATCCAGAACATTGAAAGTTTAGATTCTACAAAAAAGTAGATTAAAACCTGTGTTAACAAAGCGGTAATCATCCAATAAATTAGCAGTTGATCGAGTGAAATATTAATCCCTGTAAATACCAACGGAAGCAATAGCAGAACTGAAATTGTATGTGCCCAGATAGCAATAGCCGCAACTTTTTCATGGTGAGATGCCTGAAGCAGATACCAGAAAGGGACATTCAGTATTGTGATAAACTGCCAGACTGCTAAGATAATTGTAGCTGAAATAATTCCAACCGGGAAATCTCCAAGCCACACACTATAAATGAGCTCCGGAAAGAAAACCAAAATTACAAGAGAAACAGCACCAACAGGAATTAGAACCATCAGAGAAATTGTAATTATTTCAATCAGCTTATCCCGCTCTTTATTCCTGTAATAATATGAAAATGAAGGGTAGAGTGAAGCAAACCCGGAAGTTATCACATCTCTGGAAGTTGTTGTAACCCTCATTGCAATATCAAAAATACCAACCGCGGGTAGCCCCATAATAATAGCAATAACATATCGTATCACCGGTTGCCGTAAAATCATACCAAGAGATACACTATAAAGCTGCCATCCTTGTTTAAAAAGTTCTTTTAATCTTTCAGAAGTTTCTTTAAGAGTTAAGGTAATATTTATTCTACTCCAGGTGGTATGTTTCTTCTTAATTCTTTTATAATAAACAATGAGAAGGAAAAAGTTTGCTAAAAGGAAACCAACAGCAAAACCCTCGATTGGTGTATAAAACAGCGCACCAATTATTGCAATACCATAGGTGAAAATAGGTGAGACACTTCTTACTAATTTTACAAAATAATTATCTGCACGGGCTGATAGTATTGCAGCATCAAGTGAAGATAATAACTGCAGAGTTGTACCGATAACAAGAATTAGTGCTGAATAAAATAAAGCAGAAGATGAATAAACATTTTCGGCATAACTGAACAACGAATTTTTTAAAATTAAAACTATCGCTATCCCAAATAAACCGAGCAGGAGGTAAAATCTCTTTGCCGAGAGCGACTCTTTTTTTAATTTTATCAGAACATCTTCATCACGGTCAGTTCCGGCTTCGCGCATTAAATGCAGGCTGAAACCGATATCAGCTACTGTAAAGAATGATACTGTGGTTACATATAATGACCAAATACCTAAAACTTCAAGACTTGAATGGGTAAGAATAATGGGGTATAAAAACAAGTATGAAAGAACGGGAACAATAAACGTTAGCGGACCAGTTAAAACTGATAACTTCAGATCACGTTTAACCTGGCTCGATCTTCTTTTTTCCTCATCACTACCATTCATTTATTCATTTCCTGCATCTCAAAATTATCCGCTCCCTTTCGCTGTAACCAACTTCCTCAATTGTATTAAATCCAATTTGCTCAAAACGCTTTCTTTCAACTTCTGTAGTATCGTGTCCTTCAAAAATTATTTCCGGAAAGTTAGATAGGAAGTTTAATAATCTATCCTTATCATTTACCCAATTAAGCACGTTAAGAGCGAAAACAATATCGATGTTGTTGGATAAAAGATCACTTTCCCAATCTTTGGCAGAATCAAAATTTATTTGCCTGAACACGGGGTACACTTCAAAAACTTCACTGATTAATTTAGCCGATTCTAATATTTTTTTATCATGATCAACCCCAATACACTTTGCTGCGCCTGATTCTTTTAATAGATGAATTGAAAGCAATCCCATATTGCAGCCAAGTTCTAAGATAGTTTTTCCCGAATAATCGGATAAACTATTTAACCTATCCCATCTTTCATTCCAGGGTCTTTCGCCCGGAAAGTGATATCCTTCAAAATCAATAGCATAATATGCTAATGGTAATGCCGGTGCGCTCGCATTTGATTTTTGCGCAAGTCTCCATGCATCAAGTAATTTTTTTAGCCTTGGATCAGCAGTATTATTGATGGCGGGTAATTCATGTTCTTCGAATTCAGCGTTTCTACCAAGCAATCTCTTAATTGAATAAAGGACATTAGGAAAATGCTTTCTTAAATAATCTTTGAATATTGTATTAAGTCCGTAACTCACTTTCGATTCTCCGCTTTTAATTCCTAAAATGTTTCCGGCTAATGCCTTAACAATTGTGGTTCTTACCGCCTGATCAAAATCAACTAATGAAACATTATTTTTATCTGTTAGAAGAACGTTCTGGGGTGTAACATCATTATGACAAATTCTTTCGCCGGATAATCTAACCAAAATTTTTAATACCTTAAGCGTAACCCTAGCAGTCTGAATAAAAGAAAGCTGAAGGTTACGAAGCTGTGTCCCGGGCAAATAACTTAAAAGGAGCAGCTCGTAAAATTCATTTTTATGGTAGTGAAGTGCTTTTGGAATACTTTTTACTGCATCACTTAATTTAAGTATTTCGTACTCTTCTTTAAGATCATTATGGCGTAAGTGGGCACTTTTGTCATCCTCAAGTTTTCGTGATTTAATTATAACATCATTTAGGAGAAAAGATTTCCTTGAAGGATCCGCTTCACTTTCAGAAATAAATATGATATCCTCAACATCAGGGAATCTCTCGCATATTTGGTTAAAAGAAATCATCTTTTATTTGTTAATTTTCCCACTTTCGTTTCCGCCAATGGATAACTGCTTTTTCCATTTTAATTACTGATAACCAGGATTTTATTTTTGTACGCAACTTTCTTAAAAAGTAATTTTTCTTTGCATCAAAATTCCAATAATCATATTTCTCCAATGCTTTTTTAGTTTCTTCAATAGCTTCTAACTCGTTTTTCCAGGAAGCACCACCGGCAATCATTGTAACGAGTGGTTTGCCCTCTAAATAAATTCCTCTTTTTTTAAAATCAATAATTGATTTAAAAAGACGACAGATAAATTCAAAATCCATAGCAAATTTATAACCGGTATCAAAAAAACCGTACTGTGTGTAAACTTCTTTTCTAAAAAACATTGTGGGATGGTTATACGGCATAGCTTTAGTAACAGGGCATAAAAGAGGCTTTCTAATATTTGTACCATAAAGCGGATCATCAAAATAGATTTTGCCATGAACGAATAATACGTTTTCATCCTTAAAACAATTTATAACTTTTTCCAATACATATTCATCATAATATTGATCGTCTCCGTTCAATATTCCAACAATTTCACCACCAGCTGTTTTTATTCCTTTATTAAATGCTTCGGCTATGCCATTATCTTTTTCATTTATAATTCTCAGCTTATCAATATTACCTGCATTTTTATAAAGTTGTTCTATTTTTTTTAAAGTGTCATCATCGCTTAAATTATCAATTACTATCTGCTCAAAATTCTTGTGGTTTTGATTTAGCACCGACTGTGCATTTTGTTCAATTGTTTTTCCGGAATTATACGTTGGTGTTATTATAGAAATTATCATCTGGATGTTGCTATAAATCCTAGTGCAGATTGTAATAAAGATTATATTATAAGATATTGTAAGATAAAAAATAATAAACTAATAAGATTATTTAACATCATTTTGTGAATCAGCAAACTAAACATAAGATACTGTGTGTCTCCGTTATGGAAAGCTGGGGCGGAGGAGAATTATTCTTACTGAACCTGATTAAGGGAAATAAAGATTTTGATTTTGTTATTGCCTCCCCTCCGGGTAAAGCATATGCTAAATTTAATGATGCCAAAATTAAACTAATTAAAATAAATAGTCTGCGAAAAATATTTCGCAAATCCAATCAATGGGACTTAAAAGATAAACTACAAATAGCATTAAAAATTATATCCTCATCCATTAATATTGTTAGAGCAATCCTAATAAGTAAACCCGATCTAATTGTTGCAAATGGTAATTTTGCAGCACTTTATGCATACATTGCTGCAAAGCTAACCAGAAGGAAAATGATTATTATTCAGCATTTACTATACAATAAAAACTCTCTCGATGCCAAAGTGCTTGCGTTTATGGGTAAAAGAGTGCAAAAGTTAGTTTGTGTTTCTAATGCTGTTGCACTGCGAACAACTGATATTTTAAATGATTCGGAGAGTGAAAAAATTATCGTAATTCACAATGCTATAAAACCACTTGTAAATGATAGCGCAATAAGCAATAATGAAAATATAAATCTCGGTTTTGTTGGCAGCATAATTCGGGCTAAGGGTATAGACATGATCCTTCGGGCAACTACGCTTGTTTTATCGAAAAATAAATATGTCTTTTTGCATATCTTTGGTACAAAGCTTAACGATGATGATTCGCGTAGTTACTATGATAAGATTCAATCTATAATCAAGGACAATGGATTAGAGAACAAGGTTGTATTTCACGGACATATAGATTCTACGGATGAAATCTACAACTCAATTGATATTCTTTTAAATTTCTCAACCGTGGAAGAATCTTTAGGTTATAACATACTAGAGGCAATGTCTTATTCAAAAATAGTTGTTGGAGCTAATTCAGGCGGAATTCCTGAACTAATTGAAGATAAGAAGAGTGGTTTTTTGGTAGAGCAAAACAATGCAAATCAACTAACCAAAACCGTAAATTACTGCATAGATAATTTTAACAGTGAAGAATTACGTAGCATCAGGAAAAATGCGAGAGAAACCGTGATGAAGAAATTTTCCCTTGAACATTTTAACATGAATTATAAAAATCTGTTTAATTCAATTCTGCAAGAAAATAAAATTTCTTAATGTTTAAAACAGCAATTGTACACGAATGGCTTGTTAACTATGCTGGCTCCGAAAGAGTGGTTGAATCGTTTACAAACATCTGGCCTAATGCTGATGTTTTTGCCCTGGTTGATTTTCTGAACGATGAACAAAGAAAAATAATTTTAAAAGGAAGAAAAGCCAAAACATCTTTTATACAAAAGCTGCCCCTCGCTAAAAACAAACACAGAAACTACCTGCCGCTTTTTCCATCAGCAATAGAAAGGTTAGATCTTTCAGCTTATGAGATTATTATTTCAAGCTCTCATGCTGTTGCAAAAGGTTTTAAGAAACGAGAAAATCAGCTGCAGATTACATATTGCCACTCACCGATGAGATATGCATGGGATCAATCAGAACATTACCTGAGAGGATTTAAAGGTATTATTGCAAAAGTATTTATCAATTATTTACGAAAATGGGATTTAAATTCGGCTGCAAATGTTGATTTCTTCATTGCAAATTCTCATCACATTGCTGAGAAAATAGAAAGAATTTATAAAAGAAGTGCCAAAGTAATTTATCCCCCGGTTGATATGGATAAATTCGAAGTTGGAAATCAAAAGGAAGATTACTATTTAACCGCATCAAGGATGGTTCCTTATAAAAAGCTTGATCTTGTTGTAGAAGCTTTTAACAAAATGCCAGATAAGAACCTTGTGGTAATTGGGAGCGGACCTGAAAAAGATAAATTAAAATCAAATGCTGAATCTAATATTCAGATAGTAGGACATCAGGATAGAGAAGCTTTAAAATCATTTATGCAGAAAGCGAAAGCATTTGTTTTTGCAGCGGAAGAAGATTTTGGAATTATAGTGGTTGAAGCTATGGCTTGCGGAACGCCTGTAATTGCATTAAATAAAGGCGGTGCAAAGGAATCAGTAATTGATGGAACAACCGGGCTTTTATTTGATGAGCAAAGTTCCGAATCAATTAAAAATGCTGTTATCCAATTTGAGAATAAGATAGATTCGTTTGATGCAACTGCGATTAGAACGCATTCTGAAAAATTCAGCAGAATGAATTTTGAAGAGAATATTAAGAGTTTTGTAAATGAAAGATCTCAGCAATTTTTTCACGGTAAAAAAGAAACAGAATGATAGTAAATAAAAGATCCATTTTCCTTTTCAGGTTACTAAGCGATTTATTACTTTTAAATATAGTGTTCCTGTTATCGGCTGTAATTGCGCAATCGTGGGAAATACTGGCTGATAGAAATTATATGTTTTTCCTTTTGATTGGATTAAATCTTCTCTGGATCATTACATCAAGCAGCATTGGTTTTTATGATGATTTTTATTCGAGAAACTTTCCAATACAGTTTGTAAATATTTTAAAGAGTACTACAACCCAGGTTGTTGCTTCCATTGTTTTCATCTTCCTGGCAAAAGAAGATCTTTTTACAAGATATTTTATAATCTACTATGCACTCTTTTTAATTGCTGCTATTTGCTTTAGAGTCATTCTCTTTCGTAAAGGATTAAAGGTTCTTCGGAAAAGAGGGAAGAACATAAGAAATTTGCTGGTAATTGGAGATGAAAATATTTCGAATAATATCAAATCAATGGTGGGTGGCAATCCGGATTTTGGATATAATTTTGTAGGATCAATCAGCGGTGAAGATTCAATTAAAGAGATTGATGAAGCCAACGAAACAAAACACAAACTGGAAATATTATTGCAGTCAGAAAAAGTTGAAGAAGTTGTGATAGCACTTGCTGCAGATTCCAGCCATCAGTTGGATGATATAATAAAAATATGTAACAGGAGGGCGGTAAAAACTCACATCATTCCGGATTATTTTCATTACTTATCCAACCGGTTCCAATTAAGTTCTTTTGGAGATTTCCCAATAATAACACTACGACGCGAACCACTTGATGAAGTTCAAAAGCGAATTTTAAAACGATCATTCGATATAGTTTTTTCGCTGGCAGTTATCATTTTTACTTTAAGCTGGGTTTACCCTATCATTTTTATCCTTTCAAAGTTAACCACCCCAGGCCCCATCTTTTTTATTCAGGATAGAATTGGAACGAAGAACGAAAAATTCAATTGTTATAAATTCAGAACAATGAAGGTACAAGATGAATCAGAAAGTTCGGTGGTTAAACCGGTTGTTAAAGATGACCCAAGAGTTACACGTATCGGTAAATTCTTAAGGAAATCTAACCTGGATGAACTGCCTCAATTCTTAAATGTTCTAAAAGGTGAAATGTCTGCAATAGGTCCAAGACCGCACGCAATTCCATATGACAAAAAGTACAGAAAGGTGGTTGATGAAATTCGGTTGAGGCATAATGTGAAACCAGGAATTACCGGCTGGGCGCAAGTACACGGCTTAAGAGGTGATGTGGAAAATGAGGAAGAAAACTGGAGAAGAACCACAAAAAGAATTCAGTATGATTTATGGTATATTGAAAACTGGACTTTCACACTTGATATTCAGATTATTCTGATTACAATTTGGCAAATGATTAGGGGAAAAACCAAGGCTGTTTAATTCATTCCTATCTTTTATTAAAAATCACGAAGCCGTTTTTTTATCAATTGATTTTGTAAACGGATAACTTTTCTTCTAAATCCGAAATTATATACAACCTGTCACCCTTTTTATTAACTGTAATTCCCTCCGGCTGGATTACGGAAATTTTAAACTTGGTTATGATGTTCAACTCCATATCTGTTTTAATTACCATCTGATCTTCATCGCTTAAAATCCAGAGCATGTAATCATTTTCAGCATAATAAATTCCAGAAACATCCGCTGCAAATTTTATTGTATCTCTTCCTACTTCATTAAGTTCTCCATCAAGCTCAATTATGAGCGCAGGATCTTTTTCATTTACAATATAAAAATGTTTCGTACTGTCGTTGTAAGTAATACCTTCCAGCCCGGAATTTAGTTCACCTTCCAAATTTATTTTTACTCTTTGTAATTCCATTCCAGATGTATCTAAAACAACTACTTCGCGGGTTCTTTCCAGGACAATTGCAAGGGTCGCTTCATCAATTACAGTTACACCTTCAAGATCGAACCCATTAACTTTTATCCTTTTAATAATCTTTCCGAACTTATCCAGTTCATATAGAGAACTATTTTCATCACTAACCGTCCAGAATCTGTTTTGATCGTTTGTCAGCGTTAAACCTGACGGTTCAGGTACAGGAATGTCATATCTCCTTAGCAAGGTGATTTTCTCACCGGATTTCTCTTCTTTATCTTTAATACATCCTGCAATAGCTGTTAATACCAGTAAAAATACAATTATTAATCGATAGGTAATTTTCATCTCTTTGTCAGCAAAAATGGAATAATAATTCATAAATTAAACTTTCCGGTTTAAAACTACTAATTTTTTAAGCTGAAATTCCACTTTACGCATAATCTAAGTTTGGCATTATTTTTCATAGTATAAAAAGTTACCTCTGTGGTTGTGGTAGCTTACATGTAGCTAAAAAATCACATTAATGATTTAAAATTATCTTTAACATTTAGTGAGTTGAGAAATTGACACCGAGCAGTATGATGACAAAACTGGCTATGTTTCTTGGGGTAATCATAATTCTTGTAATACTAGTTTTCGGATTTATGTTTTTTGAACCTTTTTTTTCAGAAACTGAGGAAACCATTGTTATTGTAAATAAGGAAGTATGGAAGGGTGAGGGAGAAAAATACTTTATTTTTACCGAAAATGAAGTTTTCCTCAATATGGATAACTACTATCATAATAAAAGTAATGCAGATGATCTTTACCCTTTGTTTCGGGTTGGTCAAACATACAGGGTAAAAGTTGTAGGGTATTACATCCCAATGATCCCGCGCTTCAGAAACATCATCAGCATCATAGAACAGAAGGAAACAAATGTTCCACTACCAAATAAATAAATCCACACACAACTTTATGCTGAAGATCTTATTCTCACTTCTGATAGCAATTATCGGAAGGAAGAAAGAATTATTACCTCTTTTAACCCTTAACCTGCTACCAATCAACCAAAAGAAACAAATTAGAAAGATTAGCTAAAGGCATAATTTTTGTGATTCAGCACCGTTAATTTTATACAATTTTTCACAAACATCTGGAATTACAAATAATATGGCACTCTTAATAACTGATGATTGCATTGACTGTAACGCCTGCGAAATTGAATGTCCTAACAATGCAATCTACAATGCAGGTGACAGCTGGGAACTGCACGGTGAAGAGCATGATGCATTAAATGACGACCACACATATATTGCTTTTGATAAATGTACAGAATGTGTTGGATATTATGATGAACCGCAGTGTATAGCTGCTTGCCCCAGTGAAGCAATTATTCCTGATCCTGATCGCCAGGAAACACCGGAAGAATTAATGGCTAAGAAAGATCATATTGGCGTTATATTAAAATAACCATTAAATATTTCAATTTTTTAAAGGGAGCTTAGCTCCCTTTTTTATTTTTAAATCAGAAAATATATTCTACTGCCCTTGCAATAAAATAATAAGTCATAATTCCCGAAACGGCAAGCTTAACAACAATCATCAACAAGCTGGTTATAAAAGTCACAGCTCCAACTTTCATAGCTTCCGA
>CBEPPX010000031.1:0-11043 GCA_965511205.1 uncultured Ignavibacteriales bacterium
ACAATCGATTCAAAACTATTTTTCTTAAGAAGCCGGGTAACGATTATCTGGGAATGTTTGTAATCTTCAACAAGTAATATTTTAATCGTGTCTTTTTGTTCCTTAACCTCTTCAGGTGTGGAGGGTTCATCGTACCTGTTTATCATTGACTTAACAGTTTCCTGCAAATCCTCAATATTAGTACTACTCTTATGCAACAGGGCTTCAAACAGTCCGTCAATTCTTTTAACATCATCTTCATAGTTCTCTTTGCCTGTGTAAATAATGATTGGAAGATGGGAAAATTGCTTCTTAGATTTAATCATTTCGATTAGTTGAATACCATTTATTTCAGGCATATCCAGATCGATTATTGCCAGGTCGAGGTTTAAATTTTCAATTGTGTCTATAACTTTAGTTGAATCGGATTCGGCAACAGGATTAAAACCGGCTTGTTCAACAACTTCCTTCATAAGGTTTAATGTAGGAATGTCATCATCAACAACAAGAATATTAGAATCTCGTTTAAGTTTATAGCTTGTTAGAACCTCAACAAGGTACTTGTAGTTAATCGGCTTAACAAAATATTCAACAGCACCCATTAAAAAAGCTTTTTGCTGTTCGGCTTCAACAGAACAAATAATAACTGGAGTTTGCTTAGTGTTCTTAAATTCTCTCAACTGCTGTAAAAGTTCCAGCCCGTTAGCATCAGGCAGAACAATATCCATCAGTATTGCAAGGAAGGATTCCTTCTCAATTATCTGCCTGGTTTGCTCGGCAGAATTTACAATAGTTGGTTCGTAACCCCATTTATTAAGGTAGTTGCCCAATAGTTTCGAGGTTGCATAGTCGTCTTCAATAACAAGCACTTTGTTTAATTTATTTGCCTTGGGCAGTATGCTAATCTGTTCTTCAATTTCGGTTATTTCCTCAACAGGAATGCTGATATTAAATGTTGTCCCCTTACCAATTGTACTGGTTACATCAAGTTCGCCGTTTAGAAAATCGATGTATTTTTTAGATAGATTTAAAGCCAGTCCTGTCGTATTTCCAATCGTAGAAGTATATAGGTCTGTAATTGAAAATGGTTCGAATATTACATTAAGTTTGTTGGAGGAAATTCCTGCACCGGTATCTGTAATCCTCAGTCTTAACTGGTTTTTTTCTGAAGAAAAAACAGAAAGCGATATTTTTCCTCTTTCTGTTAATCTTAAAGAAGTTGTAATTAAGTTTAAAAGAATGTATCTCAGTTTTTGAGAATCTAATTTAATTGTATTGGGTAATTCCTTATCAATACTAACAATAAATTCAATCCGCGACTTGTCAACCTTCTCTTCCAACAATCCTAAAAGTTCGGAAATAAATTGCTTGATATTTACAGTGGTGCGCTGGTCTGAACTTTTATCGCTATCTAGTTTCGCGATATCAATTAGATCATTTAGAAGTGATAATAAGTAGTATGAATTTTCTTTAAGCGTGTTAAGATATTCTTTCTGAGAGGTTGAAAGATTTTCTTCTCCAAGCAGTGAAGCAAAACCCATAATGCTGTTTGTTGGAGTTCTCAGTTCATGTCCAATTGATGATATGATATCGCTTACGTTGCTGCTCAAGCCGCCTCTTCTGCCACTCCATATTTTTAACAGGTTTCTTATCGATTCACCAACAACCACAAGGTTATCGCGGTCAAGCTGTGTAAATTCAGTTTTCTTGGCTAACTTCAGTACAACCTTTTCCTTTTCGGCTACACTAATGTGCAAACAGCCCTCAATAAGTACATGATCGGTGGCTTTAAATTCACATTTCGGGTCTATCTCAAATTTTGTTTCTGTTGATTCGAAACTGAAGAGGTAACAATTTGCACAGTTATTCAAAGCATTGGGTACCAGCGACTTCCTGGCTTCGCTGGATTTGCCAAGAACCTCAATATTATTATCTACCACTTTTGTAAGTACAGCAGCTTCAATTTCGAATTCACTAACTAAATATTCGCATAAGTTATCCGGAAATTCATGTGATGAAGAAAGTGCGAATTTTATCAGGTCATTATTTTTGGTAATAAAATCAATTTTAGAACTTTGCATAATTCCCGCAATGTATTTTATATTTAATTACACTTATAATTTAACAACTAAAATAAGGATACGCAATTTAAATCAAAAGCGGATTTAACTTCCTATTTCAAATAAAAAAATGCGTTATTAAAAGTTATTAAAGAATTATTTTATCCTTTTTAGAATATATTGTAAAATTATCATTAAAGATTCACATCTAGTTGGAACGAAACCTGGTTGTCAATATTTCCTTCTATTTCGTTATTACCGGAACTGATTGTTTTTACTTTTGGTTTGTATGTTTCAGCGAATTTTAAAGATAATGCAAACATTCTTAACGGTTTATACCTTAGTATAATATACCAGCGCATACCTTCGCCAAACATAGCAAGATTGGTTAGTACGCCCGTCAAATTATTTTCGTATTGGTAGATGGCAGAGTTGAAAGAATCTGTTCTAAAAAACATTATCCTGCCATAAAGATTAAAGTATGAAGTCGGCGAATACCTGATATCCTGGAATAAGAGGTAACCATCTTCCGTTTCATTTATCGCAGAAATTCTGAAGCTGTTGTACTCAAATCTACCTTTTATTCGTAACATTTTTGAAATTTCATAGATAAGTTCAGCTCGGATTGCCTGCTTTAAGCGCTTAACAAGTCTGTCACTATTATCAATAGTTTCGGTAACATCCTTATTCTCATATTTGTATCTTAATCTTAATGCAAAGCCTTTAAGCGGTTTGCTAAGAAAATCTACAAGGTACTCGTTTCCTTCACTTGGCAATGGATTATTAAATGTTGCATAAGGAAATTTAAACTGGTCGTAATAAAAATTAAGCAGCCCGATTGGTGTGCGCCATTTGAAACCTGCATAAATTCCAAACTCATTTGTAGTAGCGCCCGATCTTTCTCCAAACCCAAAACCATGAAGACTAATAAAATTCCTTGGATAACTTCGTACTGAAGTAATAAATGTAAAGCGCTGCGCAATAGCAATCTGCACAGAATTTATAGAAGCCACCGAAGTTCCATTATAAACTACTTCGCCAAAAAAGTTTATGTTGCTTAGATAAAAATCGTAATAAGCTGAAGTGTAATTAAATTTATTTCCGCTAATATCGTAAACAGAGGAAGGATGGAATGAATTGCTAAATTCGGATTGGTAATAAAGCAAACCTGTTTTAAATTTATTACCTGAAAGATAATCGATCCTTCCGCCCATCATCTTTTCGCGAGCACTGTTCCTCTTCCTTATTTCGCTCTCAGTTCTGTGAAGTCCGTCTACAGGTGTAGAAAAAATTTCTCCGGTAACCGAGTCAACATTAGCATCTATTGTATTATTTGAGTAGAATCCGGAAACAATAAAATTATTTAGTTTTATTGAAGCGGCACCACCTCTGAAAAAATTAACTTCAGTAGCGCTGGTGTAAGGTCTTATAATCCTATCTTTTTTCTTTACCGGGTAAACTGCGTCAGAACCTTTGGAAAAACCGTAAGGGCTCCATAAAGTAAGACCCTGTCCAAACTCAAGAATATAATCCATAACAACTACTTTATGTATTATGCCAACATCGTTTACTGCAAAATGAAATGATGTAAATTCATCTAAGGAAACTTCACCAGCATCTTTTTCTGATAAAAAACCAAGTTGATATTTTTTATTGTGATTAATTATTAACCTGTTATATACTTTTGGTTTTGTTCCTTCAAATTTCCCTTCCACAAAACCTTTTCTTGTTTGCAGATCGTTCGAAACCCTGCTGCGAATCAGTAAACTGGAATTTGTTAAAAACTCTGCAAATGGATCTGTTGGTTTTTCATCAATAATTTCTTCAGTGGTAATCTTTTTAACTGTTATGAAGGGGGATATATTTTTGATTAGCTCAATATCCAAATTTTGTACCATGTTCAATTCACCGGGTGAGAAAAAGTACCCGTATTTTTTTCGGTGATCAATAATCATTTCTGCTGATGCTAGATCCATGCCTGGCAGACTTTGAAGTACGTAAATATCAGCATTATTAATATCAACGGGATTTATTAAAAAAAACTCAAGCTCCTCGTACAAATCAGAGTTATCAGCTTCCTCAACCGGCTCCTGTAAAATATCTTCTAAAATCTCTTCTGTTCGAAGATAAGATGAATCGGTTTGTGCAATAGAAATAACTGTAAAAATTAAAACTAAAAAAAGGAATGTGATTGGAAACTGTTTCATCAGCTTGATGATGGAAAACTTAAAATCATTTTGCGATCCCCAGATTTTTTCTAATGCTTGCCCTTCGTGTTTCATTCCTGCCAAAACTTAAAATAATTCCTGCCTGGTGGGTTAATCCCAAATCGGGATGTTTGATCAAAGCATAATCGAGATTGAAGATAGAATAATTAATACCAACTCCTGCAGAAAAAGTAGAAGGTTCGTTGGCGATGCCAGCACGTAAAGAGATGTATTGAATAATGTCGTAATCAATACCAAGCTTGACAGAAGGTTTATACCTGATATCTTTTTCAAGTGCAAGATTTAGGGTAAAAGTATTTATAACATCGTAACTAAAACCTGTGGAGAATACCATAGGAATTTGATCATCCTCACCTGCAAGAGTTGCACGGTTAATATTTTCAATTGCAAATCCCCACCGTATATCGTTCGTAATGTAAGCAAGTCCTCCAAGGTTAAAGTAGAAAACACCTTTACTGCCATATTTTTGAATTGAGTAGGAATGATAATTAATCACCCCGCCAGCAAAAAATTTATTATCATAATTATATGAATATCCCAGCGAGATTTTTGATTCCCTGTAAAGTTCAAATCCGTAAGTCATCCCACCAAGAGCTACCGATCCAAAACTAAACGGTTCTATGTAAGCAACGTAACCGTTGGCAAGTTCAGAAAGCCCGAACGGAGCAGGCGAATAATATATTCCTACCTCTCTCCAATTTAATTGTGATAGACCGGATGGATTGCTGAAGAGCGCAAATACATCGTTTGCGGCAGCTACATCGGAATGAGATAGAGAAATTTGCTTTGCCCCGGGATTAAACTGCGCAAATAGGTTAATTGTGAAACAAAAAAGGAATGTCAGTAGTAAAACAACTCTCATAATAATATACTGCAAAGTTTGTTGAGGCAGTATATCAAATTTCATATATTAAATCAATAAAAATTTTATTTAATTGGAAAAAGAAATGATTAAAATACTTATAGTATTCCTCGCACTTTCTGCAGCCGGATTGGCGCAGGAACTAAATTGCAGGGTAGAAGTGAATTACGAAAACTTATCTGTAAATAATAGGGAACTGCTTGCTGACTTTGGGAATGTTATTGAAACTTACATGAACACAACCCGCTTCACCACAGAAAATTGGGACGGTGAAAAAATAGAATGCAGCTTAACTATATTTTTTGTTTCTGCTTCCGGAGATGTAGATTATTCGGCCCAGATTGTTATTGTTAGCCAACGCCCCGTTTATCAATCCACCCGTAACTCCTCGATGCTAACGGTTAATGATGCTGCCTGGTCTTTCAGGTATGAAAGGGGACAGGCGCTCTATTCAAACCAGAGTACTTTTGATGGTTTAACAAGTTTCCTCGATTTTTATGCAATGATAATTATCGGCTTCGATTGGGATACGTGGGAAGAATATGGTGGGAGCAGATATTTTCAGAGAGCACAGGATATTGTGAACTTTGGCTCAACCAGTGGCTTTTCAAATGGTTGGCTGTCCAGCAGTAGTTCATATAGCAGGTGGGGGTTAGTTAATGATTTACTTGCCGAAAAATATTCTAAATTCAGATCTACAGTTTTTGACTACCATTACGGCGTAGATATTTACCAACAGGATAAAACCCTTGGACAGCAAAAAATAGTTAGTCTGATTGACAACCTTTACAATATGTGGGAGACCGAAGGTGGTTTAAAGAGTGTCCTGTTAAATACATTCTTTGATGCCAAGAATGGTGAGATGATTGAGCTGCTTAGAGATTATGAAGATACATCAATTTTTGAGAAGTTAAAAAAAATAGACCCGCAGAACTCGACAAAGTACGAAGCCTTATTGCCTTAATGTAAAAGTTTAATACTGTTTATTTTATCTCCCTGTTCGAGTTTATAAACAACATCGAGTCCGTCTGTAACTTTTGCGAACAGGGAATATCTTCCGTTAAGATGGGGATAGTTACCCTGCATAACAAAAAATTGTGAACCTTCGGTGTCTTTTCCAGCGCTTGCCATACCAACCATTCCAATTTCGTAGGGAAGGGGAGAGAACTCTGAAATTATATCGTAACCCGGTCCACCCCAACCTGTGCCTGAAGGATCACCTGCCTGTATGACAAACCCGGGAACAATACGATGGAATTCAATCCCATTGTAAAAATTCTCTTCTGCAAGTTTGCAAAAGTTGCCCACAGAAATTGGTGCGTATTTAGAAAGGAATTCAATTGCAAAGCTGCCTTTATCAGTTATTACTTCTGCGGATTTATATTTTAATGAATAGTTTAAAATTTCATCAAAATGAGTTAAATCTTTTTCCCCTTTATAATTTATTCCTGTTTTATCAGAAATATATTTTCTTAATGAATACAGATTTGAAATTTTAGTTTTCTCTATCACTTTACTAAAAAAATCTTCATCTATTTTTTCAGAAAGATTGACTAGCGACATTATTCCTTCAATAAAATCAGGATTGTCAACTTCCTTTTCAATCTGGCTTAAAATTATTGTTTTAAGTTCAGTGGAATATTTTACAATGAAACTAGAATCAATTCCATCTGCAGCAATAGAAACCAAGGGTGCATTTTGTGATGAAAGACTTTCAAGAAGAGCATCTTGCAGGTCTTCATTTTCGGGGAATGAACTTTGAAACTTTAATAAATTTGAGAGGATTGAAATTTTATCGCCCACACTTCTGTCACTGTTAAAATCACTTATAAGCAAATTCAGAAAAGTTAAATCTTCATTGCCGTAACCCAAAACATCATAAGTATATTTTGTCGGTATCTTTACCCAATCGATTGGAACTGCTTTAATTTCATCTAAACTAAAAGGAGATAACTCGTACAAGCTTACAAATAATTCACCAAGTGTATTAGGAGGGAGATCAATAGTAATTTTTTCTAGAAGGTAGCTCTTCAAATATTCCTTTAAGTTTTCACTTTCAAGTTGAATATTTCTTATTGAATTAGCTGCTGCCCTACTTACATTTGGATTGCTATTATCAATTAAAGTTAAGTATTCATCAAGTTTTTCTTTGTTAGCAACTTTTCTAAAACAGAGAGCTTTTGCGGTTTCAATCTGTAATAAAATATTATTTACATTTAAAAGTGTTTTAACAATCTCTTCATCTTCAGGAAAATATTTTTGTGTGCGGAAATTCATCAAAGCATATTGTTTTAATCCAATATTTTGAGGATCAACTTCATCCGATTTTAAGATATTTATTAGCTCATCATTTATTTTTGTAGAACTGCCAATTCTTGCCAAAGTAAACAGCGCATTACTTTTTCTTTCGATTGAGCTTAATGGGTTTGTTGCTTCATCAATTAAAATCTGTTTTGATACATCACTCTTAATTTCTCTAAATGCAAACTGGCGGATTGCCAAAGAAATTCCTTCAAACGGGAAAACAGGTCCATCAAAATTTGCATACATTTCAGCAACTTTTTCTAAATCTGCTTCAGTTCCGGTTTTACCAATTGCTTCAAAAATATATTTTGAGTAATGATAAAAATTATCACCATAGATTTCTTTCCAAAGAAAATTTATTGATTCGGTGCATTCACCAATCTGCCCAATTGCAAAACAGATAAGCTCTGGGTGTTTATTAAATTCTACCTGAATGATCATCGGAATGAAGGAAGTATCTTCAGAATGGCTAACTGAAAGAAGTGCAGCTTTAACTTCTTGAGGATTTTCGGAGCGAAGATTTTTGGAAATTATTTCTTTATTAAAATTACGCTGGTAAGTTGTTTTAAGAAGTTCCCTGGTTTCATTAGAACAATTAAGAAATATGATTGTAAAACTTAGAGCGAATAATAAAAAGAAAGCTTTCATAAAAAGTTAAGCCTCAATTTCCCAGATGCGGTATTTTTTATATCGTTCTGCGTTCATCACATCAAGTCCGCGGTTCATCATTTCGTTATCTTCCAAAACCCAGCTTGCTTCTCCAAGCTTTATACCAAGTTTAGCTGCGCGGTGTACAATTTCCCAATAAAATACTGCATCCAATCCTTTCTTCTGAAATTCGGGTATGATGCCAAGTGTTACTATTCTTGCCCAGGAAATTTTCTTTTTCTGCGTAAAAAGTTTTATAAAATTAAACGGAAACAGTTTCCCATTCATTCCAACAAAAATTTGATTGTAATCTAGCATAACTAATGCTGCCCCAACAATCTGATCATTTATCTCACCGAAAATAATAAGTGATGGTTCAGCTAATGGTTTCAATTCTTTTGCCATTGCATCAATCTGCTCTTCGGTCATAGGTACAAAACCCCAGTTGGGTGCCCAAGCTTTGTTGTAAACATATTTGAACTTATCAAGTTCCTTATCAAATTTCTTCATATTCATCTGGGTAATTTTCAAACCATATCTTTTCCTGGCAAGTTCCTGTACGCGTGTTAGTTTTTCTGAGGCAAGAATTTTTTCAGATTCAATTTTCCACGCATAGAGCTCTTTTGCTTTTTTCATTCCATGGTTTTCACAGAGATTTATATAGAATTCAGGATTGTAAGGCATAAGCAAACGCGGAGTATCATCAAACCCTTCCATAAGCATTCCGTAAACATCATTACTGGAAGGATTGGCAGGTCCTTTCATATATTTTAAGCCGTTCGTTTTAATCCATTCTTTAGCTCTATTAAATAGTGTATCGGCTACTTCCTGGTCATCAATACATTCAAAAAATCCAAAGTGTCCAGAATCATCATTATGATTTTTGAGATGCAGATCATTTTTTATTGCAGCAATTCTTCCAACTATTTTACCATCTCTTTCTGCAAGAAAGAGATCTACTTTAGCATTTTTAAAGAAAGGATTTTTTTCTTTATTAAGAAGGTTTTTCTGTTCCATATTCAACGGAGGAACCCAATACTTATAATTTTTATAAACTGTAAAGGGAAATTTTATAAAATCGTTTAGATCTTTTTTATTTGATACTGATCTAACTGTAACAGAGCTCATATTTTTTCCTCATAAAAAAAGCATACCCCGTTCCACAAAGGCATGCTTAAAATAATTTTTTAGAGAGCAATTAAATTAACCCTACTTGTTTTCCGGTTTCTTCAAATATACGAATGATCTCGTCAAGGTGTTCTTTTTCATGTGTTGCCATGTAACTTGTTCTCATCATTTGTCTTCCCTCGGGAACACCGGGAGAGATAAAAACATTCACAAAAACACCACCATCATAAAGTAAGCGCCACATTTTAAATGCAATTTCGTCGTTACCAACTATTACAGGAACAATGCCGGTTCTACCATCGATAACATTAAAGCCCTTATCTTTTAGCCCTTTTCTCATATACGCGGCATTATCAAGCAAACGTTGTACCCTTTCAGGTTCTTTTTCCAGAATATCCAGCGCAGCAATTGCAGATGCCACAGAAGCCGGAGTTGGTGATGCGCTGAAGATTAATGCAGGAGAAAAATGTTTAATAAAGTTTATAACTCTTTCGGGTCCGGCAACATAACCACCAAGAGAAGAAAAAGTTTTACTAAAAGTTCCCATCGATAGATCGATTTCGTTATCCAGGTCAAATTCACTTGCCGTGCCTCTTCCTCCTTTACCAATAACTCCAACTGCATGTGCATCATCAATCATTATTCTTGCATTATTGGCTTTTGCAATTTCATTCATCCTTGGAAGGTCAACAATTTCGCCACCTGTACTAAAAACACCATCACTTACAATAAGCTTAGGAGCATCCTTAGGAATTTTTGAAATTACTTTTTCCAGGTCATCCATATTATTATGCCTGTACCTAACCAGGTTACCCAAAATTCCCTTCGTGATCATAGTACCGGCAACAATGCAAGCATGATTATCTCTATCAGAAATTACGTACTCATTTCTTCCAACTAAGGTTGGAATAATACCTTGTGCCGTTTGATAACCTGTGCTAAAGAGCAGGACAGCTTCTCTATTGAAGAACTTAGCGAGTCTTGCTTCCAGCTCCTCATGTAAATCCAACGTCCCGGTAAGATATCGAGATCCTGAGCAACCGGTACCGTATTTTTCTACAGCTTTAATTGCAGCTTCAACAACATGTGGATGAGAGGTAAGCCCAAGATAGTTGTTTGAGCCTGCCATAATAACTTTTTTACCCTCAATTTGTACAACGGGTCCTTCATTTGCCTCTATTGCCCGGAAATATGGATAGACCCCTGATGCTTTAACTTCATCCGCACGGGTAAAGTCATAGCACTTTTGAAATAAATCCAAAGATTCCTCCTTGATTAAAATGGTATGTTAGTAATATTAAAATGTTTAAGTTTTTTGTAAGTTTTGCATCAAAATCTATCATTAAATAGAGTTAAAATCAAATAGAGATATAAATATGAGCAATAAGAAAATAGCTGTGGTTACAGGTGCAAACGGTTTTGTAGGGAGTCATCTTGTAGATTTATTATTAAAAAAAGATTTGATTGTTAGATGTATAACAAGAAAAACAAGCGATATGCGCTGGCTTAAAGATAAATCCATAGAAATTTTTGATGGGGGATTATTTGACAAAGAAAATTTAAGAATGGCGTTTAAAAATGCTTCATTTATTTATCATGTTGCTGGTGTTGTAAAGGCAAAAACTTTAGAAGGTTATTTTAACGGAAATGTTGAAGCGACCAGAACTATGCTTGAAGTGGCTTTAGAATCTCCCGCTGCAATAGAAAAATTCTTGATAGTTGGCAGTCTAACCTCAACCGGTCCTTCTTTTGACGGCAAACCTGTTAATGAAGAGACAGAATGCAAACCACTCACTACTTATGGAAAAAGTAAAAAGGAGCAAGAAGAAGTTGC
>CBEPPX010000032.1:0-10571 GCA_965511205.1 uncultured Ignavibacteriales bacterium
AACTTAACAGGGCAGTGAGAGAAGGATATACAAAAGACTACGAGGAATTAATTATTAAATATTACGAATCCCTCCAAGAAGATGGTTCCGGGAACTGATTTCATAGAATCGTTCACTCAAAAGTTTTTCAAATAAAAATTCTTTCCTGGTTTCCATCAATATTTAATTCATTTCTGCCTAAAAACTATTATTTCTTAATAAATAAATCTATTTTTAGCACTGTTTATTTTTGAGAACTCAATTATTAAAAAATGTCTGAGCTAGTAAAAAACACACTTCAGGTTATCTCCAAAATAAGCCAGAGCAAATGCGGCTATTTGGTAAAAATAAATAACTCGGATTTTGATATAATTGATATATGGGGGGAGAGCAAAGAAAAATTCCAATCACTCAACAATTCACTTTTAAAGCTTAAAAAAAGCTCTGATGTAGAATTCAATTCTGTAAAAGAACTAACTGAATTAAAAAATCTTTACACAGATAATTCTATTAATTCGTTTTTCATCCAGGAAGTTTATTCTTTCAGGGAACGGAATGAATCGGTTTATATTCTTCTTTTTTCAGAAATTGCAGAAGCTTTTACCGGAGAGTGCAAAGATAGAATTATTGCAGCTCTTACAATACTTAGCGGACAGGTTAAAGAGCTGCTTAATATCGAAAATTACGATGTTGGTAAATCAGCAGGCGATATTGAAAACCTGCAAATTATTTCGGAGGGAAATGATTTCTTATCGGAGGAGGATGATAACTTTAAAGTTTTACTTGAAGTAGCCACAGACCTGGTATTTTTTCTTGATAAAGACGGCAAGATTGTGCTGGTTAACGAAGCTGGTATCTTAAATCTTGAATATACTTCGGATGAAATAAAAGGGAAACATTTTTTAGAGATTGTAGATTTGGATTTTAGTAACAGCACTTCGGAAGCATTTGAAGAAGCAATAAAAACAAAAAATGTTACCCGGTTCGAAACTAGGCTTGTAAGTAAATACGATAGACAGTTAGCATATGAAATAAGTATCCGGCTTATTTCTAAAAAAGGTAAAATTAACGGAATGCTTGGTACTGGAAAGAGCATCAGTAAAATAAAACATTTTGAAGAGGAGATAAGAAAACTTAAGCCCAAAATTGTGGAAGCCAACCGTTTAATCAAACTGGAAAGAGCGCGGACGAGAAAACACGAATCGTTGGTGGAAGAATTGAACAGGTTAAAGAGTGAATTCATTTCCAATATTTCGCATGAGTTTAGAACCCCACTCGCATCAATAATCGGTTTTTCGGAATCTATTGAATTGGATCCTGATTTGCCTCCTGAAATGAAAAAGGAATTCAATAACGTAATTCTTAACGAAGGTAAACGGCTTGCAAAACTGATTAAGAGTGTGCTGGATATATCAAGAATTGAAGGTGGAAAAATTTCACTTAATAGATCAACGGTTAGCGTAGTTGATCTCCTGCTAAATGTTATAGAATTGAACAAAGAGTTTGCCGGGCAAAAAAATATAGAGCTTAGTTTGGAGCACCCTACAGATGAAGTTACACTTGAGGCAGATAAAGAAAAACTTTCCGAAGTTTTTGAAGCGCTTATTAACAACGCAATAAAGTTTACGAATGAATATGGAAGAGTAAAAATTATTGCTAATAATCTTTTTAGGGAAGTAGAGATAATAGTCAGCGATACCGGAATAGGCATACCTGAGAAGGACTTACCATACATTTTTCAGAAATTTTACAGGGTCAGCCGTCCGGGTAGTGAAATACCCGGTACAGGTGTTGGCTTGGTTTTTGTAAAACAAATGGTCGATCTTCACAAAGGACTTATTACTGTACAAAGTGAAGCTGGCAGCGGAACAAGTTTTATTATAAAACTGCCTAAAAACATAAAAATAGAAAAATCTGAGGTTCAATCTTGAGTAAGCTGGTTTTTATAGTTGACGATGAGCAGGCAATTTCAAAGCTCCTCACCTTTTGGGTTAAGGATAAATGGGGATACGATGTTGAGGTGTTTTCTAACGGTGAGGCAATGTTAAAAACTATCGGCACCAAGCCGGATCTAATACTTTTGGATATCATGCTACCCGGGTTGGATGGGGTGGAAACACTGAAAAGAATTCGTCAATTTGAGGAAAATTTACCGGTAATTATGCTATCTGCACAGGGGAGCATCGAGGTTGCGGTTGAGTCGCTACGGTATGGTGCATACGATTATTTTCCCAAACCTCTGGATCAACAACGGCTTGAACTGTCAATTAAAAATGCTATTAAAAACTATGATCTTACAAAAGAAATTCAGAATCTAAAAGAAAATGTTAAGAAAGAATACAGCTTCGATAACATCATAACAGCAGATGGAAAAATGCAGGATGTTTTTAAGCTGGTTTCAAAGGTCCTTAACAACGATATTACTGTTCTGATTTATGGTGATAGCGGTACAGGTAAAGAGCTTATTGCACGTGCAATCCATTACAACGGTTGGAGAAAAGATAAACCGTTTGTGGTTGTTAACTGTGCATCCATCCCCCGCGAACTTTTGGAAAGCGAACTCTTTGGGCATGAGAAAGGATCATTTACCGGTGCGCATCAAAGAAAACTTGGTAAATTTGAACTTGCAAAAGACGGGACAATTTTCATGGATGAAGTTGGGGAACTTGAAATGCTTTTACAGGCAAAACTGCTTCGGGTTATCCAGCAAAAAGAATTTGAAAGAGTTGGCGGCACTGAACTTATAAAAACAAACGTTCGCATAATTTCTGCTACAAACAGAGATCTTAAACAAGCTGTAGAACAGAAGCAATTCCGTGAAGATCTTTACTACCGTTTAAATTCGTTCCCTATTTTCATTCCTCCTTTAAGGCAAAGAAGGGCAGATATACTTGTACTAACAGAACACTTTGTAGATGAGTTTAACGAAAAACTTGGAAAGAATATTAAAGGTTTTACAAAAAAAGCATTGAAACAGATTTACGAATATGATTGGCCCGGCAACATAAGGGAAATGGAAAACACGATTGAAAGATGTATTATTATTACGGAAAATGATGTTATTGATATCGACGATCTTCCCCCACATTTAAAAGCTACCGATGGTGCAAGTTCAATTGAATATTCCGGCTCGTTGTTTTCCGATGATACTGTTGTACCATTCGAAAAGATAAAAGAAGAATCGATAAGGCATGCACTTAAAGTTACTAAAGGTAATATAGTTGAAGCAGCTAAAAAATTGCAGTTAGGAAGAGCAACAATATATCGTTTAATGGAAAAATATAGTATTGAAAACCGCTCATTTGAATAAAGAAATCTAAATTATTTAAATTTAAATTATCCGGGAGAGCGAACCTCGGTTTAGTAAACCAAAAAAGGTATAATTAATGTCTTCCGATGATAGCAAATCAGTTCTTATTGTTGATGACGATCCTACCATTAGAAAACTAATCTCTCATCACCTATCAAAAAATAACTTCCAAACTCATTTAGCAGAAAGCGCAAAAGAGGGTTTTCAACATCTGGAAAACCAAAAGATTGACCTGGTTCTTTGTGATGTAACTATGGATGAAATGGATGGCTTTACATTTTGCCAGAAGGTAAGGGAAAATGAAAATCATCGTATGATCCCTTTTGTTTTTGTTACAGCAAAAGATACTCTGGAAGATAAATCGAAAGCTATGGATGTTGGGGGAGATGATATAATTACAAAACCGTTTGATGTTAAGGAATTACTGATTAAAGTTCGTGCACTTATTCGCCGTTCCGATATTTATAAGATGTATGGAGTTAAAAAGGAACTTGGTGAAAAGTTTGAAAAAACCTCTTCTAAAATAGCCCTGATTGATGATAATGATTCGCTGGCAAAGCTTTTCCAATATAATCTTAATCGCGCAGGTTTTGAATGTGAAATTGCAGATAATGGAGAAAGTGGACTTAAGTTAATCCAGTCATTCCATCCTGATATAATAGTATCAGATATTAGTATGCCGGTTATGGATGGTTTCCGATTAAGAAAAATTTTAATGGAAGATCCCGAGTTAAAACTTATCCCGTTTATTTTTCTTTCTGCAAGAGGTGAAGAACAGGATCTGCTGGATGGTTACGAACTAGATATTACCGATTATGTTGTTAAAACGTCTGGCCCCAAAGTGATAGTTGCAAAAGTATCGGCATTAATAAAAAGCCTTAGCAAAGAAAGACAAAAAGTTGTTTCAGAACTTAACCAGGCAGCCGATGTAATGCGTGTTAAAGTTGTTCCGGATAACAACCCGGAATTTGAAAAATTTTCTATCAAGCACTGGCATATGCCTTACCATGGAATTCCCGGAGGAGATTTTATAGATTACCTACAGCTTGATGAAAATCATTTTGCAGTGGTTCTTGGAGATGTTATGGGAAAGAAGTGGGGCGCATGGTATTTTGCTTTTGCTTATGCAGGTTATGTAAGAAGTGTATTAAGATCTGTGCTGGAAACAGGAGAAACAGGCTCACCGGGAAAAATACTCTCTAAGGTTAATAAGTCTGTTTTTAAAGATGCAAAAGTTTCCGAAGTATTTACAACGCTTTCAGTACTTATCCTTGATAATAAAAATATGGTTTTAAAATATTCTGGTGCAGGTGATCTCCCGCTTTTTTATAAAAATGCTTCCGATGGCTCTGTATTAAAAGTAAAATCGGAGGGAATGCTTTTAGGATTTGCAGAAGATAGCATATTTGAAGATTCGGTAATCGAACTTAATTTACACGATTCTTTTGTAATTACAACAGACGGACTTATTGAATCCAGGAATGCAGAGCAGCAGCAGTACGGTACTAAAAGCTTAACTGAACTTCTTTCCGGTACTAAGAATGATGAAGATCTGCTAACCGCAGTTCAGAAAGATTTAAATAAGTTCACAAACAAAAAATATGATGATGATGTAAGTGCAATAGTTGTAAGTGTTGAATAAAATTTTTCTTATTATCACTCAAATTTTCACCTTCTTTTTAGATAAAAATTTCGTTTATAGTATCAATTCTTAACCAACTTTTGGCTGTAAAATTCAATAATTTCCGTGTCCCCTATTCCCATTATTAGTAAGGGTTTACAAAATTTATATGAAGTTAATTGACATCAAATACAAAATATCCTTATATTTATAAGAAGATAAAATAATTTCTATAACATAAGGATCAATTTGAAAGGTGTAATCGTACATTCTGCACGAACAAGGGTAGTTATTCCAACAATCAATCAGATATTCTTAAATTTTTTCTTGTTGCCGTTAAAAGCTGGTTTATATGGTTTTGCTGCTTTTTTTACTTTTCTTATTGCTGCAAAAACAGTTATAAGTTTGTTAGGTTATTCTGAAGAGTTCATAGTGAATACGGGGGATGTTCTACAGTCATCGCTCGGTTTTGGGTTAGTTTTTATTATCCGGCTGGTACAAAATATCAAGAATTTGCATCGCACGCCAAACTAAAATTCTTAATTATTTTTATCACACTTCTTCAGTTGCCCGTAGCTTTTCGGCTCTGTCTGCTATTTTAATTTGTTCGATTAACTCTGACAGATCCCCTTCCATAATGTTAGAAAGGTTGTAAAGGGTTAAGCCAATTCTATGATCTGTAATTCTGTTTTGCGGAAAATTATACGTCCTTATTTTATCACTTCTATCCCCGCTGCCTACCATCAATTTTCTCTTTGCTGAAATCTGGTCGTTATGTTTTTTTAATTCAAAATCATATAGTCGTGCTTTAAGCACTTTCATAGCTTTTTGCTTGTTCTTTAATTGCGATCTTTCATCCTGGCACGATACAACAATCTTAGTTGGCAAATGAGTAATTCTAATAGCTGTTTCAAGTTTGTTTACGCTTTGTCCTCCTGCCCCACCGGAACGAAAAACATCAATCTTTAAATCGCCTGAATTTATTTCTACCTGAACATCTTCAACTTCGGGAAGCACGGCAACGGAAGCCGCAGATGTATGAACTCTTCCACTTCCTTCAGTTTCCGGTACTCTTTGAACTCTATGTACGCCGCTTTCAAATTTTAAATCACCGTAAACATTTGGTCCTTCCAATGAAAAAACTACTTCTTTAATACCACCGAGTCCTGTATCATTAATATCAATCATTTCAGTTTTCCACCCTTTATTTTCTGCAAAGCGGGTGTACATTCTAAAAAGATCACCGGCAAAAAGTGCTGCTTCATCACCCCCGGTTCCTGCTCGAATCTCCATAATTACACTTTTATCATCATTAGGATCTTTTGGCAGCAGAATAATTTTAATCTCTTCTTCTAAATTTTCTTTTTGCAGATTTAAATCTTCCATTTCCATTTCTGCCATCTCAACCAATTCGGTATCTTCCCTGGCATCAATAAGCTCTTTATTACCTTTAAGATTATCTAAAACGATTTTATAATTCTGATAAACTTGTACAATCTCCTCAAGTTCACTCCCTTCTTTGCCAAGGGTTATCATTTTCTTTCGGTCGTTTACCACAGCCGGATCGGAAAGCTGCTGGGTAACCAGTTCGTATCTCTCTTTTATTTTTTCTAATTTCTCAACCAGATTCATATTTTTCTTTTAATTTTAGTGTGCAAATATAGTAAAGATGCTTCTGAAATTCTAAGTAACTTTTGCTTTGAAAGAGAGTTGAAAATAAATGAACAGTGATAATTTAAAGGAACAATTTAAAGTGACAATCTCTTTATTTTTCGGACTGCTAGTAGGGCAGTTACTTTTTTTTGCGGTTGCCTTTTGGTTTTCTGGAACCGAAGAGTTTACAGCCAACAAAGAACTGGACGAAATATTTCAGATTGTTGTTCCGCTTTTTGGGCTGGCAATGATGATCTTATCCAGGGTTTTATACAATAAAAAAATTTCCGGTATGGATGAGAAGGGAAATGCCATAACTAAAATTACTAAATACAGAACTTTCAAAATTATTCAGTGGGCAATGGTAGAAAGCGCCACTATGTTATCATTAATTGCTTTGATGTTTACAGGTAACCATTTATACTCTGCTGTGTTTATATTTTTAATCGGATATTTTTTTCTTGTGAAGCCATCAAAAGAAAATTTTGTTAGCGAGATGAAATTAAATTCAGTTGATGCACACGAAGTACTGAATAACTAATTATTAGTTTAAGAGAAAATCAATTTTATATGAAGAAGTTCGAAATTCCCAAAGGATACAGAAGTTCTCTTATCACACAGATAAAAAATTTTCGTCAGTTAGCTGATCCGAAGAAAGATAATTATTTCCCAACTCTTCTGGATTTTGGACCCGTTCGGTTTTACCTGGCAAGGCATTTTGGATTTTGTTACGGCGTAGAGAATGCAATTGAAATTGCTTATAAAACCGTTGAAGAAAATCCGGATAAAAGAATTTTTTTATTGAGCGAAATGATACATAACCCTGGTGTGAATAATGATCTTAAAGAATTGGGTGTAAGTTTTATTATGGATGAAGCAGGGGAGATGCTTATCAATTGGAATGATTTGAATTTTGAGGATATTGTTATTATTCCTGCATTCGGAACAACGCTTGAGATAGAAAAAAAATTAAACCAGCTAAACATCAATCCATATAAATTTAATACTACTTGCCCGTTTGTAGAAAAGGTGTGGAACCGTTCTACCCAGCTTGGAGAAAAGGAGTACACGATTGTTATACATGGTAAACATAATCACGAGGAAACAAGAGCAACTTTTTCTCATGCAGTACAAACTGCACCATCGGTTATAGTTCGTAATATGAAAGAAACTAAAATGCTTTCTTCAATTATCCTTGGTGAGATTGATGAAAATAAATTTTATGAATTCTTTGAAGGAAAATATTCTGCAAATTTTAATGTAAAAGAAGACTTGAAGCGAATTGGTGTTGTGAACCAGACAACCATGCTATCATCAGAAACAGAGGAGATATCGGAAAATTTAAAAGCAACAATGTTGAAAAAGTATGGGGAAGAAAAATTAACTAAACATTTTGCCGATACCAGGGACACATTATGTTACGCAACAAACGATAACCAGGAAGCAACTTATAATTTGTTAAAAGTACCTGCAGATTTCGCTATTGTAGTTGGTGGTTATAATAGTTCTAACACAAGCCATATTGTAGAATTGTGTGAAGAAAAAGTTGATACATTTTTTATATCTTCCGAAGAAAAAATAATTTCAGGTAAAGAAATAAGTCATTTTGATTTGAAATCGGGGAAAGAAAAAATTACAAAAGACTTTTTAGCAAAAGATCAACCGGTTGATATTCTTTTAACCAGCGGCGCATCATGCCCCGATGCTGTTGTTGAAGCAGTGCTAAGAAAAATATTGTCTTTCTTTAATGATGTAAAAAATATCCAGCAAGTTGTGAACAAAGCTTTAGAAGAGTAAACATTTTAAGATGAAATTTTACTTTCAATTTTATTGTAAGCTTCTTCAGTTTCTTTAAGCAGATTTTTCATCACATCTTTTACCGGGAGTATTTTTTTTATCAATCCGGCTATTTGCCCTGCTTCAAGTTCACCTTCTTTTTCATCACCTTCAAAAATGCCAAGCATCGCTCTTTTTTTACCAAGAAGTTCTGTTTGCTGCTCTGCGCTCCAACCTTCTTCTGTTGCCTTAATGGCTTTTTCAGCAAATTCATTTTTAATCATTCTTACCAAACCAACTTTTTTCAGAGCAAGAACTGTATCGTTGTCAGCCGCTTCAACAATCCGCTGTTTAAAGTTAGGATGAGCAGAAGATTCCTCCGTTGCAGCAAAGAGGGTTCCTATCTGAACGGCTTCTGCACCAAATGATAGAGCTGCAAGTATACCTCTTCCGTCTCCAATTCCACCAGCAGCAATAACCGGAATTTTAAGTGCATCAACAAGCTGCGGAATTAACGTCATCGTTGAAATTTCATCGAATCCATTATGTCCTCCGGCTTCAACACCTTCACCAACCACTGCATCACAACCGGCACCTTCTGCCTTCAAACCAAATTTTACAGACGGAACAACATGAACAACTATAACATTATTTTGTTTTAGTAATTTTGTAAACGTTTTTGGATTTCCTGCAGAAGTGAAAACAATTTTAACACCTTCTTTCAGCGCAACATTTACAAGTTCTTCAGCATCATTGCGCATTAACGGAATGTTTACACCGAATGGTTTCTTTGTTGCATCAAAACATTTTTTAATATGTTCTCTTAATAAATCAGGTTTCATCGAGCCGGAACCGATCAATCCTAATCCCCCATTGTTAGAAACTGCCGATGCAAGTTTCCAGCCGGATACCCAGATCATTCCTCCCTGAATTATTGGATATTCGATCTTTAAAAGCTCTGTAATTTTAGTTTTAATAGAAATCATATTTACTTTGTAGATATTTATTAAGTAAATATATAAATATTAACAATCACTGCTGATAGCAATACTATTCACAGCGGAATTGCTTGTTATTTATAAGTTGATTGGGTACTTTTATAGCTTCTTTTTTAGAAAGTAGTTATTAAATTATTAATTGGTAAATTTTTTATTAAGAGGTTATTAGATTATGCCGTTTTATTTCACTTCCGAATCAGTTTCTGAAGGACATCCGGATAAAATTTGCGATGCAATTTCAGATGGTATTTTAGATGCAATTTATAAAGAAGATCCCTACGCAAGAGTTGCGTGTGAAACTTTTGTAACAACAGGGCTCGTACTTGTTGGTGGTGAAATAACAACAAAAGCTTATATAGAAGTTCCGGATATTGTTCGTGAAACAGTTAGAAATATAGGTTACACTGAAGCAGAATATAAATTTGATTCTGAATCTTGTTCTGTGCTTAATGCAATACATTCACAATCACCAGATATAGCAATGGGTGTTGATACAGGAGGTGCAGGCGACCAGGGAATAATGTTTGGATATGCATGTAATCAAACTCCTGAACTTATGCCTATGCCTATTATGTTTGCACATAAACTTGTAAAAAAACTTGCAGAAATCAGGAAGAAAAAAAATAAGCTGATGCCTTATCTTCGTCCCGATTCAAAATCACAGGTTACAATTGAATATAGTGATGACGGTAAACCTTTAAGAGTTGATGCAGTTGTGATTTCTACACAGCACAATTCAGATACAAAGCAATCACAAATTAAAAAAGATGTAATTGAACACGTTATAAAAAAAGTAATTCCTAGCCGATACCTTGATAAAAAGACCAAGTATTTTGTTAATCCAACCGGAAGATTTGAAATAGGCGGACCGCATGGCGACAGCGGTTTAACCGGAAGAAAGATTATTGTTGATACTTACGGCGGCTGGGCTCCACACGGCGGCGGTGCTTTTTCTGGTAAGGATCCTTCTAAAGTTGATAGAAGTGCTACTTACGCTGCACGCCATATTGCCAAAAACGTTGTTGCTGCAAAACTTGCTAAAGAATGTCTTGTGCAGTTATCCTATGCAATTGGAGTTGCTGAACCGATTTCTGTTTTTGTTGATACGAAAGGTACAGGCGTTATTCCCGATAACGAAATATCTAAAATGATTATTGATCAAGTTGATCTTACACCAGAAGGAATAATAAAAAGATTAAAATTAAGACGACCAATTTATCAGGTTACTTCTGCG
>CBEPPX010000033.1:0-10373 GCA_965511205.1 uncultured Ignavibacteriales bacterium
CTGTTCCGATGATGAAACTTGTAGAGATAATAAGAGGTTATTCTACAAGCGATGAGACATTTTCAACAATTAAAGATCTCTCGGAAAAACTCGGTAAAGTGCCTGTTGAGGTTTTCGATTATCCTGGTTTTGTAGCAAATCGAATTTTAATACCTATGATAAACGAAGCTGCCTTCGCTCTTATGGAAGGTGTAGCATCTGCTGAGGATATCGATACGGTTATGAAACTTGGAATGAATCATCCTATGGGTCCATTAACATTAGCCGATTTTATCGGGCTTGATGTTTGTCTTGCTATTATGAAAGTTCTATACAACGGCTTTAATGATCCAAAGTATCGTCCTTGCCCATTATTGAAAAAGAAGGTTGCGGCTAATAAGTTAGGAAGAAAAACCGGTGAAGGTTTCTTTAAATATGATAAATAATATTATTTAGTGTGTGGATCGATTTAATAAATCATTAAGATTAACAGTTAGGGCAAGATACTTCAGGAATAGCTTCCAGAATATGCTGGCTAAATTTGCTTTTCCTGATTACACATTTTTTATCTTCTTTGCTGTTGTAATTGGAGCTGCGGCTGGCTTAGCTGCAGTTTTTTTTCATAACTCTATTGAATTTTTCAATGCTGTTTTTTTTGAACAGACCACTGAAGGACTCTTCTTCCTAGGTACTGCTGCTGTTATAATCCTTCCTGCAATTGGAATGCTGATACAGAGCGTTATGATTACCCTTGCCCCGAATACTTCAAGAAAAAAAGGTGTTTCGGAAGTAATTAAAGCAACTGCTCTAAGGGGAGGGTACATTCCTTTCCGCACAACACTCTTCCACTTCTTTGCCCCTGTAATTTGTATTGGTTCCGGGGGAACAGTTGGACCGGAGGGACCCGCAGCACAGTTAGGCGGCGGGGTAGCCAGTAAAATTGGTAACTTCATAGGTCTATCTGATTCCAGGAGAAGAATATTTACAGCTGCCGGTGCAGGTGCAGCAATCGCAGCAATTTTTAATACACCACTTGGCGGAGTTTTCTTTGCATTGGAAATTGTTATGTTAAACGATTTCCACACACCAACTTTCTCTGCATTGATTGTTGCTTCAGTTACTGCTAGTGCTATTTCTAGAATATTCCTTGGTAACGAATCAGTATTTCTATTTCAAACTCCGGAAATAGGCGTTTATTCAAATCTTTATTTATATGCAATACTTGGTTTGTTTGCAGGACTAATTTCTATTTTATTTATTCGTTATTCAAATGTGATAGAACATACTTTTAGAAAAAAAATCCTGCCTGGCAGAATTCCTCAGTGGATGATTATGATTTTTGTTGGTCTGCTGGTTGGTGTTTGCGGCTATTACTTCAAAGAAATTTTCGGAATTGGGTATTATGCAATCAATGAAATTCTTGCAGGTTCTATAGCTTGGAAAGTTGTACTCATCATACTCGTATTAAAGTTTATTCTGGTTCCACTAGTATTGCATTCAGGAGGTTTTGGTGGAGTATTTGCACCGTCACTTTTTATGGGAGCATGTTTCGGCTATCTTTTTACAATTGGTGTAAATTATTTTTGGGGATTGAATCTTAATCCTACAACATTCGTTCTTGTATCAATGGGTGCAATGCTTGGAGGAATAAATACAATTCCCATTACAGCTATTATGATAATTTTTGAGATGACGCAGGATTACAGTTTTATACTTCCCTTAATGCTTGCAGTTATTATCAGTACTACTCTTGTACAACTCGTTTTAAGAGGATCAGTTCATGTAAAGCATCTTGAGGAGCAAGGTTATCAGATCAATGAAGGTAGAGAAACAAATTTGCTTAGATCAATATTTGTTGAAGAGGTTAAATTAGATGAAATCGAACTGATCCCCGATCAAACTCCGCTGCCAGAATTGATTGCAAAAATGATTGAAAGCCCGAATAATACATTTTACACAGTGAATAATGATGGAAAATTAACCGGGACCATTACTGAAACTGAGCTAAGACCAATTATTACAGAATATGATAATGTAAAAGATGTTATTGTTGCCAGCGATATTATTAATCCTCATGTAGTATCTGTTCATAATAGCGATGACCTTGATTCGGTTTTAAAGCTTTTTGGTAAATGGAACCGGGATCAATTTCCTGTGATAGATCAAAATGATCCTTCTAAAGTCCTTGGTGCAATAGCCAGGCAAGAAGTGATTAATATATATAACCGTGAGAGTCTTAAAATAAACCTGGCAGATGGTTTAACAAAGGAATTAAGGACGATTAAAGAAGCAACACAGTCTGAAGTGGCTGTCGGATATTCAATATTCGAGCAGACGGTACCAATACAGTTTGTAGGAAAAAGTCTTGTAGATTTAAAATTAAGAAACAAATATGGGCTGGAAGTATTAATGATAAAGCAGACAAAAGATTTTCTTGTTCATGGAAAGAAATCAGCCCAGGAAATTATTACACCGGATCCAGGTTATAAATTAAAAGAGAGTGATAAGTTAGTTTTATTTGGAAAGAATGAAAAAATAGAAGAATTCAAGAAAGCAGCTATTTAGCTTAGGAATGCTATGTTAACTGTCCGATAATGTATATTATGTAAACTAATATTTTTACTTCTCATACCCCTCCTGTTAATTTCAAATAGATATAAACTGCAAGCGCTAACAGAACTATCCAAATTATTGAACTTCCTTTTCTTCTTTTTATTTTTGATTGCCTTTTAAATCCAAGCCGTCTCTTTCTACGTTCCTTATCATCATCTTCGGGTTTGTAAAAACGAGGCGGGTAATCAAATACTCTATGTCGTGCCTTTTTCATTAACATAATTTATCTAATCGCTCTTAAAGATAGCTTCTACAAACATACGCGAATCAAAATTCTGCAGATCGTCTATTTTTTCCCCAACACCAATATATTTAATCGGGATATTCAATTTAGAGCTAATCTGGAATACAGCGCCGCCTTTTGCTGTCCCATCTAATTTTGTAATAACCAATCCATTAACTTCGGTTACTTTTGAAAATTCTTCCGCCTGTATTATCGCATTCTGTCCAACCGTTCCATCCAGAATTAGTAAAGTTTCGTGCGGAGCACCGGGTAAAACCTTAGATACTGAACGTTTAAGCTTTCCTAATTCATTCATAAGATTAACTTTATTATGCAATCTTCCGGCAGTATCAATAAGAACAAAATCATATTTTTCTTTTACAGCTTTTTCAACAGTTTCAAAAGCAACTGATGAAGGATCAGCCCCGCTGGCTTTTTGAACTATTTCAACACCGGCTCTTTCTGCCCAAATATCTATTTGCTCACTTGCAGCCGCACGAAAAGTATCAGCAGCGCCTACAATAACTTTAGCGCCACCAAGTTTCAAATTATGTGCAAGTTTTCCTATAGTAGTTGTCTTCCCCACTCCGTTAACTCCAACAATTAATATCACATAAGGATTAGCGATATCATTTAAGTTTTTCTGTTCAACTTCACCTTCACCATTCGATAAAACCGCAACCAGCTCTTCCTTAACTGTATTAATAATACTTAGATTCGTTACGTTACTTTCGCTTTTAACTTTTTCTCTAACATTTTCAATAATTCTATCTGCGGTGCTAGCGCCTATATCGGAAGTAAGCAATATTTCTTCAATCTGATCGAGTGTCTCATCATCGATGATTGATTTTCCTGTAAGAGTTTCGTTAATTGAATTGACCAGCCTGTTCCTGGTTTTTGCTAAACCGGTTTTAAGCTTGCTGAAGTTTAAATTATCAAACAGTCCCATTTTCATTCTTCTTTATAAATTCGTAGCCCCTGTAGGCATAAGCGAAAAGTGAAATGAAGATGAGGGCAATACTGCCATAATAAAATGCCTGGAAAACGAATGATGTTCTATCCATACTAAACATAATGAATAATAGTACCAGGGAGATTACAACGATAGACAATTTTCCTATTGCGTTTGACGGAAGAACTTTGCCAAGCTTTTTGGAAACAATAATTCCGCCGATAAATATTAGAATGTCTCTACCCATGAGCAGGTAAAAATAATATTCGGGAATTTCGCCAAGCAAAAACATCTTTATAACAACCGCTCCAACTATAACTTTATCGGCAAGCGGATCAATTACTTTTCCAAACTCTGTAACTTCGTTAAATTTCCGCGCAAGGTAACCATCGAGCACATCTGTAAATGCAGCAAACAAACACAACCCGGCAATTATATTTCTAACCGATTGCTGATCGAAATTATCCATTATAAACCATACCGGGATAGCCATAAGCAACCGGAAGAGACTTAATAAATTGGATTTAGTATATATTTCTTTTGGATTTATCATTATCTGAAAACTGCAAACTTGCCTAATTTTTCTTCGCTTTCATTACTAAATTCATCCAGCATAACCACCCTGTAAACATAAATTCCACTCGCAAGGTATTCACCTGAATAATCAGTTAAAGTGAAAGTAGTCCCTCCATCTCCGTCTGTTTCTTCAAGTTCATTTACCTGTGTTCCATTCAGTGTCCAGATAGTTACTTTAGCTCTCTGCGGAAGATTAGCAAAAGTAATTGTACCTGCACCGTCGTTTACGTTTGCCGGGTTAGGATAAACATAAACATCAGATAGATCTTTTGCGAAATTGGAAAGTACAATATAACTACCAGCGCCTGTATTTATGGGGATGCTCCCCGTAGTAACTGAAGATGTAATATTTTTTAATCTTAAAACATATTCCTTCCCAACAGAACCAACCGGCTTCTCCCCTTCTAAGCTAATTGAAATTATTCTTTTATCATTTTCATTAACCTTAACCGATGATGCTTTGTTATCAGGATCAAATATATAATTTTCAGTATTAGTTGCTGATTCCTCATACACATCAACATTAAAAACCACACGTATGAGGTAAGAATTTATTATTTCGAATGATGAAATAAAGAATTCAGGATTTGCTGTAACCGAATCCATAAAAAATATAACATTTGCCAACTCAATTGGTGAACCATAAAGGTCTCTGATATTTTGTACGAGTAAATCGTTGGATCCAACTGGAATATTATCACTAAAAGTTAAAAGGTATGAAAACTGGTTTGCAGGAGCTACAGAATTAGGTATTCCAACATTCAATAACTCAAATCCCTGCAGGTTTTCAATTGTGTTGCTCATCTTTTCAGAAAAAGTAACCGTTACAGTATTTGGACTGCTTCCGATTGCTGAAATAACCTTTCCCGGAGTGTGAGAATACACAGGCAAAACACTTGATAAATTTGAAAGCGGTTCCGGTTTTGTAACATCATTCGCCTGGATAGCATAATAGTAGTAAACATCTTTTAACAGGTTTGCATTTACAAAGTCCGTGCTGAAAACGGAATCAATTAATTCAAGGTTTTCCCTACTGGTTCCCCTGTAAATATAATACTGATCGGAATTGCCTGACCATGTTAGCCGGACACTGCTGGAATCAATACTATAACCGCTTAGGTTATAAGGCGTATTTGCTTTGTTGGAAGAAGCAAATTCAAAAAACTTAACCCCCTGCTCTGTTGGAAATGCAACTTCCTGCACGCCGTTATTATTCAAATCTCCTATAAATATTGCGTTTGAATTAATATTTTCTTTGTAGGATATGATTTTATCAGAACCAAACTTATCCTTAAAAATATAAGAGTATGGAAACATAAATAGGATCAATTCATCAACCCCGTCATTATCAATATCAGAAAATCTAACGCTGTTTTCTGACTGCTGGAAAGATGAATTGAATTCCGATGCTGCATCAATTAATGCCTGGTCGTAAAGAGTGTTGAAATTGTTCCCCACGAGATTAAAAATAATGAGACGATAAAAAGGCGCAACATCTATTTCTTCAATAGAATGGAGAAGAACTGCAAGCTCATCAACCTGGTCGCCATCGTAATCTCCTGCTGCAATGAAAGCAGCAGAACCAAGAAAATATGTAGCTGTATCACTTCCGGGTTGATAATTATCAGTTCCTAAAATATTGTAGCTGTAAATATCTCCATCAAGATCAACAAACCATAACTCCTTAATGCCATCACCATTTGCATCTGCAATTGCTGCATTAGGTGCATTAAGAATATTACTCCCAAATTTAGATTCTGTAAAGTTCACCAGCTCCTGTGGATTTGATAAACTCAAATCGTTTTCCACTTTCCATATGTTTACAGAAGTATCACTTTTAACAACTACAATTTCTGTTTGATTATCTCCATCTATATCATCTGCCATAATTGGCCAGAACTCACCGCTTAGATCAGAAAACTTTTCATTCAGAATTGATGAGTTAGGACTATTCTGCTCATAAATAAATCCATCCCTTACAAAAAAGGTTAGTAAATCTTTTAGCCCGTTATTATTAAAATCGCCAAAATCCCTGATGATCCTTTCAGTTAAAGAATCTACCAACTCAAAAGAGTTGTTGTTGAACTTATATAATTTTGAATCTCTTGAGTTTGTAAACTCTCTAATAAATATTTCGTTCAAATCATTTGAAGTTAAGTTAACCGGATTATGAAAAATATCTCCGGCAGGAAGTGAAAAAGGCATTTCCGTTTCACCCGACAGTTCAGCATCAAAAATTGTTGTAAATACAAAATCGGAACCGTTATTATTAATAACTGTATCTAATCCAACTAAGTTTTCTGCTTCAAAGTAAACTTCGTAAACAGCATTCTGTTCTACAAGTTGCTTGGGAATAAAACCGTAATGCAAATATTTAACAAACTGGTTATTAATGGTAAACCCATCGAGTGTAATAAAATTGTAATCAATCTCTGAAGGTCGTTTATAATACATTCTTGTAACAGAAGGTTCATCTGTAAACATAGCAGCCATAATGGTTGTCCTATCTCCATAAAAAGCTGGTCCAACCGAAATAAGCTTTGCATTAGGAGGAGTTCTGCTAATAAAAAAGTTTACCCGCTCTTCCATCGTTCTGCCGTTAGTAAACTGCACAACAAGCCGGAGTGTGTAGACTGAATCAGGAAGAGTTGATAAAAAGAGAGAATCGAGAGTGTAAATATCTTCGTTTGAGAATTGGGTTAAACCGTTTTCAATTAAAGGAGTCCAGTTTTCGGGATTTAATCCTGTACCGAAATAAAGTTCGTAAAATGAAAAGAGCGGCGATAAAACAGTTGCATTAATTATAAGATCATTCTCAAGCGTGGCAAAATCCTGCTTTGGGTGACTAAATTTAATTATTGAAGGCGCAACAACTGTAACCGCTTTGAACAAATTCAATCTTCCTGCACCGCTTCTTAAATCCCAACCCGGCGATCCAATATCATCTGTAGTTGATTTCAAGATTTGTTTAATTTCTTCGTTTGTAAAATCCTGTATTGATAAGATCAATCCAGCAGCAGCAGTTACATGAGGTGTTGCGGCAGATGTTCCGCTGATTAATGCATAATTATTATTTCTTGCAGTTGTAAGAATAAGCGAACCTGGAGCAACCATATCAAGTGTAGATCCAAAATTAGAATTGCCTGCGACAAAATCATCTATTGTTGAATTGCCAACCGAGATAACTTCGCTGTAACCGGATGGATAGTGCGGATTTGAAGACCCTGAATTTCCGGCACTTCCTACAAGCACAACATCCTGCGAATATGCAAACCTGATAACATCCCTTAAAACAAGGGAGAAAGAGTTATCGCCAAAACTCATATTAATAACTTTAACACCCATTTGAACAGCGTAAAGGATTGCTGCAGCAACATCATCTTCTTCACCAAATCCTGATGGATCGAATGCACGAAGGTTAATCATTTTAAGATTTGGTGCAACACCTGCAACCCCGGTAACATTATTAACCTCTGCGCCTGCAATGCCGCTTATAAACGTTCCGTGCCCCTGTTCATCCATCGGGTCGTTATCCCAGTCAAGGTAATCGCCTCCGCTTGAATCAAACGGGAACCCTACCCTGTCCGTAAAATCCCAACCACGGTAATCATCAACAAAACCATTACCATCATCATCAATATCATTAGAACGTTTATCATTCCCGTTATTATCTATTCCGGTTTCGCCCGGATTTACGTACAATTTATTTTCAAGATCGGGATGAAGATAATCTATGCCTGTATCAATAATCGCAAGTAAGATATCTTCTGAGCCTTGTGTTTTGTCCCAGGCATCAAAAGCTTTTATTTTTTCCAATCCCCATTGCTGTGCAACCATCGTATCATTAGGAACTATATCCATGCTGTAAATGTTAGCTTCCTGTATATATTCAATATCAACATCGCTGTTCTTTATTTGATCAAGAAGAAATTGATCAACTTCTTTATCGATAGTAACTTTAATTATCCTACCGAGTATTTCATCACTATATGCCAACCATTTTGCAAGATGATCAACTGTAAGTACTTCTGCCTGAAGCTGTAAAGTTGCTGCCTCAGGAATAAATTGGTCAGTAGTAACTTTTGTTTCAATTTCAGTCTTACTAACATTGCTGTAATACTTTATAAAAAAAGTATTACTTTGAGAGTAAAGAGTTGAAAAGGATAAAATAAAAAGAAAAAAGAAAAGCCACATTTTAAAGTTCATATATTTCCTTTCTAAAATTTAGATCAATTTCGGTTGGATATTTTCCGGAGAAGCATGCATGGCAAAAATTATCTTCCCCTGCTTCGGAAACAGCGCCAAGCATTTCTTCAACAGTAAGATATTTTAAACTATCAACTCCAAGATATTCTCTTATCTTTTCTACATCGCCTGAACATTGATTAGCAACTAGTTCTTCTTTGCTTGGAAAATCCATTCCATAATAACAAGGATGCATAATTGGAGGTGATGAAATTCTAAGATGAATTGATTTGGGATTCGCTTCTCTGATTAATTTTACCAACTGCCGCGATGTGGTTCCGCGCACAATTGAATCATCAACAAGTACAACGGTTCTCCCTTCAAGCACACCTTTTACCGTATTAAACTTAATGCGTACACCAATCTCTCTTTTAGATTGTCTTGGTTGAATAAAAGTCCTGCCAATATAGTGGCTTCTTATTAATCCAATCTCAAGCCGGCAATTAACACCAAGTTTTTCCAGCTCGGTTTGGTAGCCAATTGCAGCAGTGTTAGAACTATCGGGCACACTTATAACAATTACCTTTTTTTCATCCTCATTAAATACAGGATGATTTCGTGCAAGAGCTTTTCCAAGTCTTCTCCTCATCTTATCTACATTATGCCCGAATATAAAACTATCGGGACGCGAGAAATATATAAATTCAAAAACACAATGCTTTTTCCTGACAGGAGTTTCAAAAATCTGATCAGATTTTATATTACCGGTTTCAAGCACTTCATTATCAATCACAACAATCTCACCGGGTTCAACTTCGCGAATAAAATTTGCAGAGTGGATATCGAATGCACAGGTTTCGGATGCAATTAAGTATGCACCGTTTAATTTTCCAATTGCAAGTGGTTTAAAACCATTTTGATCTCTTGCTGCAATAAGTTTATCATCTGTTAGAATGAGAAACGAATAAGCCCCTTCAATTCGCTGTATCGCTTCTTTTATCTGGTCAACCTGGTTATCAAGACGGCTGCGTGCAATAAGATGCAGGATTACTTCGGAATCGCTGGTAGTCTGGAAAATAGCGCCTTCATTCACCAGCTCATCTCTAAGGGCTTTTGCATTTGTTAAATTGCCGTTGTGCGCAATTGCAAGGTTGCCCATACGATAATTAACAACAAACGGCTGAATGTTTTTTCTTGATTCGGAAGAACCGGTTGTAGAATACCTGTTATGCCCAATTGCAGATTTACCTGTTAATAAAGTATTAAAGATCTTTGAATCTTCGAACACTTCTGAAACAAGTCCTTCCCCTTTGCTGATGTGAAAAACGGGTTTTCCTTTTTCGTTATAATCCTGGGTAACAATGCCGCAAGCTTCCTGTCCCCTGTGCTGAAGTGCGTGAAGTCCGTAATAAGTTTCCAATGAAGCAGATGGCGAGCCAAATATGCCAAAAATACCGCAAAAACATTTTGGCTTATCCTGAGCTAATTTTAAATCCATACAGTAAGATAAAACGTGATATTGATAAATAGAAAGGTAAAAATACGGAATAAAATTCATACTAGAGAAATGTTAAATTTCAGGATGTTGGTTGCTTGATACTTGCTTCTTGTCAGGTAGGATAGAAATTCGAAAAAGGTTTTAAAAATAAAAAAAACTCAACAAAAATGTTGAGCTTTAATCTTGTCGGAACGGCGGGATTTTCCGCCGAAGGCGGATCAGCCTCTGGCTGAGAACTTAGCTACCACTTGGTTGGTAAAAATAAAAAAGCTCAATTTTCATTGAGCTTATGCTTTGTCGGAACGGCGGGATTTGAACCCGCGACCACTTGACCCCCAGTCAAGTAC
>CBEPPX010000034.1:0-10357 GCA_965511205.1 uncultured Ignavibacteriales bacterium
GAGTCTACCTTTTCAATGGGAATTGCAAAAGTCTGGTCTGATAAGATGACTGATTTGGAGTGGTTTCTATCTCTCAAATTATTGAGGGATTGATTATACTGTGCGTAACGATTTAATATAGCGAGGTACTTTTATAATTGATTTATAAATAAATGAAATTTTCTGAATTTAAAAAAAATATTGATGATGGGATTAAGAATACTGTTTCCGATGAAGAATCATCCGAAAAAGTAAAACACCTTGAAGCAATTCTTAATATAGCCAACACAATAAACCGCTCGCTTATTATTGAAGATGTGCTGGAACTGGTTTTAAAGAATGCAATCCGGCTTACAAACTCTGAAAGAGGATTTATTGTACTGCAGAATGCCCAGGGTAATCTCGATTTTAAAATCGGTTTAGATTTAGAAAACAATCCCCTTCCCGAAAACCTGTTTCACATTAGTAACTCTGTTGTTGAAGATGTGTTTTACCACGGTCAATCAATTTTTATTGAAGGTGCACAAAGTGATGCTACTTACGATCCATCAAAAAGTATTTTAAAGCTTGATCTTCAAACCATCCTTTGCTCACCACTAATAACCGATGGGAAAAAAATAGGTGTTATTTATGTTGATAGTAAATATCTTCAAAAAATAAAAGTTAGAGAGATAACAGGGACTTTCGAAATTCTAGCCGGGCAAGCCGCAACAGCAATAAGAAATGCACAATTGTACGATGGGCAGGTAAACGCTTACAACGCTCTACAGGAAGCTAACAACCAACTTATACAAGCAGAAAGAAAAGCACTTAAATCGAGTATTGATTCTGAGATTGGTCAATCTCTGCAAGGGCTTGTTCATCTTGCTTTGCTGGAAACCGAAAGTACGATGAGGATGATTGAAAAATCACAGCCGGAGTATGAGCAAACTACAGGTAAAACCGATTCGGTTCTTTTCGATAGATTAAAACTGAAATCAAAAGTAGCGATTGACAGCATAAGGAATATTCAAAAGTATGCACAGGTCTTGCTCGAAACTTCAATAATTAATTTGAATAAAGATAGTGGAGACCTTAACAGAACAATTCAATCGGTTATTAAATATTTAGTTCCGATGAAAAAGTATGCATCTTTAACATTTAAGAATGAACTTAATAACCTTCCCCTGTGTAATTATGATTCGGAACAGATACAGCACTTACTGGTTCAACTTTTTACCAATACTGCAGATGTAAAAAAGAACGCAACTATTTTAATTAAATCTTATTCCCGTGATGATAAGAATTATGTTGAGGTTGAAGATGACGGTCCCGGTTTTCCTCCAGGCATGAGTACAGATTTTATGGCTGCCGATGGAACTAACAACGGTGGCTACGGTTTATTCCTCTGTAAAAGCATAATTGAAAGACACAACGGCGATATAAAAATTCTTCCCACGCAAAAAGGAGCTGCTGTACAATTTATGTTACCGGTAGAGTGATTATGTCCGATTCTTTAATTAAATATCTACAACTGTTTTACTCCTCCATGCGTTTCCCAATACAAGTGCTTAATAAGGATGGGAAAATAATTTTTATTAATGAATTGTTTATAAGTCAATGGGGATATTCACTTTCAGAATTGAGAGAATACTCTGCCTTTAGAGACCGGGAATTGGAAAAAAAGGGTGTGCAAAAAATCATTAAAGAAGTTTTCGAACAAAAAAAATACTCATCAATTGATAACTACTCTGATTCCTTACTGATTAACCGCGATGCTGCTGTTCCTTTGCTGCGAACAAACATTTTCCCTCTTTCCTTCGAGGGTGAGGATTATGTGGTTTTACTTCACGAAGACCAGACTGAAATGATTTTGGCAGAAGAGGAAATTAAAAAAGCCAGGGATGCCAATAAAGAATCTGAACGTTTAAAAAATACTTTTTTAAATGTCCTTTCGCACGAACTTAGAACCCCCCTTAACATAATTCTTGGTTATTCAACTATTATTAAAGAAAACCTTAAAGATAAAATTAATAGCGAAGATATAGTCTATTTAGATAATCTGTATTCAGGAGGCGAAAGACTTTTTAAAAGCATTACGCAAATGCTGGAATTTGCCCAGATTGAAGCAGGCAAATTTCAATTAAATATCGATACATTCGACCTGCAAAATCTCTTCAATAATTGTATTATTCCTTATAAGAAAAAAGCTTTAGAAAAAAGTCTCGATTTTAAAACAAACTTTGTTGATGACAGTGTGTTTGTAGAAGTTGATTTGCAGTGTGCCGAAAGTGTTATTAATAACCTGCTGGATAATGCGGTTAAATTCACACAGCAAGGTTTTATTGATGTTGAAGTTGGGCTGCTAAAGGATAGAGGACTTGCCATTTGTAAATTGAAGGATACAGGCACTGGAATTTCAACAAAATATTTAGACCATTTGTACCAGCCGTTCAGCCAGGAAGACCTTGATGTGGGTAGATCTTTTGAGGGAAACGGGCTAGGTCTTGCATTATCAAAAAGATATATAGAAAAAATGGGCGGCTCACTACTTGTTGATAGTATTAAAGGAGTTGGTACTACATTTACATTCACTCTTCCACTTGCAAAGCAGCCAACAGTTACCCATATTGAAAAAAAGCCTGAAGAAACCAATGGTGTTTCTAAAATACTAATGCTTGATGATGCAGGAGAATCGTACGATTTAATTAAAGCATTCTTAAAAGGTGCTTACGATATTTCGGTTTATAATTACAGGAACTTTACTGAAGAGCTTGTAAATGAGAAAAATTACCAGCTTATTGTTTTCGATATAACCAAAAACTTTTGGGACAGGGGTTTGGACTTATGCAAACGGGTTAAAAAGAATGATTCAGCTAACAGACCGGTTATTATTCTTTCCAGTGAATTTATAAATGAAAAGATACAACAGTTTTATAATGCTGGAGCCGATGAGTTCCTTGTAAAACCATTTTCAAAAAGTGATCTTGTTAATCTTATTGAAAAGATAACTACTTAAAAAATTCACTGCTGCCTTCCTATCTTCTTTTTAGAGAAACACAAATTACATCGGTTACTTCAATTTATTACTTAACAGGTGCAACTGTTAAATTCTCTTCTTATTTTTATTAATGAAAAATAAAACTATTTAAATTTGTTTTCCGGTTATTAATAACTATCATCATCAAATTGAAAACTGAATGAATCTGAGAGAATTCAGAAAGAGAATTAAAGCAGAATCTAATAAACAGCAAGCTAAATCTTTGCAGTGGTTCTTCAAAACCGGCGTGGGGGAATATGGAGAAGGTGATGTTTTTGTAGGAATTAAAATGCCTGTGCAAAGAAAAATTGCAAAGGAATTTAAAAACCTGAACTTCGATGATATTAGAGAACTTATAGATTCAACAATTCATGAAGAAAGAATGATAGGGCTTTTGATTTTGCAGGGTAAGTATGAACAAGGAGACGAAAAAGAAAAGGAAATAGTTTTTAAATTTTATATTCGAAACAGGAAAGGAATAAATAATTGGGACCTGGTAGACATATCTGCTCCTAAAATTGTAGGCGAACATTTGTTGGAACGGGATAAAAAATTGTTGTATGAATTTGCACGCTCAAAAAATTTATGGGAGCGTAGAATAGCAATTTTATCTACTTTTACTTTTATTAGAGCAGGAAAGTTTGGAACTACTTTAAAAATCTCGGATATTCTGTTAGATGATGATCACGATTTGATTCATAAAGCTGTTGGATGGATGTTAAGAGAAATTGGAAAGAAGGATTTAATTGCCGAAGAAAAATTTCTTAAACCACGGTATAAAAAAATGCCCCGCACAATGCTCCGTTACGCAATAGAAAAATTTCCTGAAGTAAAAAGAAAAAAATATTTATTAAGTAAAATATAAGAGAAATGAAATGAAGGACAGAACTAACATTTCGAGTGGCGCTATCTGGGAAGACGAGGTTGGATATTCCCGTGCTGTAAAAATCGGAAGAGTTGTAGAAGTTTCAGGTACATCTGCAATCGATCGGGATAAAATTATTGCCGCTAATGATCCGTATCAGCAGACTAAGTTTATCATCCGGAAAATTGAAAGAGCAATAAATGAAGCGGGTGGCTCCCTTGAAGATGTTATAAGGACGAGAATTTATGTAACCAACATCAAAGATTGGTCGGCTATAGGAAAAGCGCACGGAGAGTTTTTCAGGAATATAAAACCTGCTACAACAATGATTGAAGTTAAATCTTTAATTGATCCTAATTTTGTTGTGGAGATTGAGGCGACAGCAATATTACCTGAATAATACAACCATTGTTAGTTTAAAATCCTTGCAAATAGTGTTGCATACATGATTCGGTAAATATCGGTATTATTTGTTTTACCTTTCATCAGTTCGGCATTAAGTCCTTCAGCTTTAGCTACAACAGAGCCACAAACATCTCCGTAAGACGACCAGGCAACTGAAAACGGAAAAGTATTTCCTGATTTATCAGGCGCAGATATGAAAGGCAGAGTTCCCTGCCCATTCTTTCCATCTAGGGGAGCACCGTTATTTTCTGTTAACGGAAGCGGCAAATCCGGGTTCATATTTTCAACCGCAGATCCACGCAATTCCAAACCTCCTGCCTCACTATCTGCTGCAGTAATTAATAATGTATTAGGGTTTTGCAGCAGGAAATTATATGCAATCCCTATTGCATCATCGGCTCTTTTTAATGCTTCAAATAATCCGTTGGCATTGTTAGCATTTCCAAAATTATCTGTACCCTCTTCTTCTACTACAAGAAAGAAATTTCCTTCCTTTTTAGATAAAAATTTTATTGCCGCGTTTGTCATCTCGGCTAAAGTAGGTGCAGTTGTTTTATAGTTTGGCAAACCAAGTTTGTTGAGTTCCTCTTCCGATTTATCATTAAAAGTATGATGGAGTGCAAATACGCCAAGGATTTTTTCTGCGTTTTCGGGTAAGTTTAACAATTCGTCCCTATTATAGACAACGTAATATCCGTTTTGTTCAGCGCTTTCAATTAAGTTTAAACCATCTTTTCTTTTGCCGGGACCATGCCTTCCCTCAACTCCTTTTGGAATTAAAAGCTGCTCGCCACCCGAAAGTATTAAATCAGCACCCGATTCTATAATTTTTTTTGCAATATCTTCATCATTCTCCCTGGAAACATCGCTGGCAACAAAAACCCCGCTGCCGGGTTCAACTATAGTACCCGAATTAATTATTCCGATATTTATTCCATTATCCCTGGCTTCCATCATTATACTATTATTGTAACCGGAAAGAGAGGTTAAAGGTTTAGTTCCATCCATACCGTAAGAATCATAATCGACTTTAACACCGTAGGCATGGATCGTGGCACCAGCCTGCGAAGAAGCAGTGAGAGTGTTCTTAGTATGCCCCTGGTACAATCCGATATGCGAAAGTCTATCCCAGTTTAATGTTCCATCCGTTCCGTAGTATAGTATCCTGGTTGCATTCCACATAGCCAAAGATGTTCCATCGGGATGAATAAAAATTACGTTACCGGTAGGTATATCTTGGGCACTCGTGGTGTCGTACCTTAGTACACTAACAGTTATGAATATCAAAACTAATACAATAAGTGCAGCAGTAAGTGAGCGCATTCAATTCTCCAAAGGTAAAAAATATTTTTAGGGTGAAATAAATATGATAAATTCCTATCAGAAATAAAATTGCTGGCTGGTATTTTCATCTGGTATTTTTTGGTTTGATCTAAAAACTATAAATTAGTTTTCACTTAGAACTATTTTGTAATATTCAGATACAATCTTAAATTTAACTCCAAATTTATTATAAGTTGCAATAGAATGATATGGATGAAAAAGAACAAAACGTAATAAATAACAAGTCATCAATCTTTTTTACTGATGGCAAAGCCCCCGATTCATATTCAATCTCAAATCAATTTGCCGAAAATCTTGAATTCAGATTGGTAAGAGATAGAATTACTGCTTCCGGCGATGATGCCTATTTTGCTCTCTCCCTGGCAGTAAGAGACCGGCTTGTAAGAAAGTGGCTTAGAACACAGCGGCAATACTACCAGCAGGATGTTAAAAGGGTTTACTACTTATCGCTCGAGTACTTGATGGGAAGACTGTTGGGCAACGCACTTATCAATATGGATTATTATGATGAGTGTTATAAAATTCTTAAAGAGGATGGCTACAGTTTAGAAGAGATACGAGATTTTGAACATGATATGGGTCTGGGTAATGGCGGACTGGGTCGCCTTGCTGCCTGTTATCTCGATTCGATGGCAACATTGGAATTACCAGCATTTGGTTACGGCATAAGATATGAGTACGGAATTTTTGAACAGGAAATTGAAAACGGTTTCCAGGTTGAGTATCCTGATAATTGGTTAAGTGATGGAAATCCCTGGGACATTATGAGGAGGAGACTCGAGTTCCGCGTTAAGTTTTATGGAAAAACAAGAAAAGTAGAAACTGAAAACGGCGATTATAAATTTGAATGGATTGATACAGAAGATGTATTGGCTATGGCTTATGATGTTCCTATTCCCGGCTATGGAAACAATACAGTTAATAACCTCAGGTTATGGGAAGCGAGAGCTTGCAAGGATTTTAGTTTTAAAGATTTTAACGCAGGCAATTATGTAGCTGCAGTGGCAACCAAAACAGATTCGGAAACTATATCAAAAGTACTCTATCCAAACGATTCATATCTTGAAGGTAAATTTTTAAGATTGAAACAACAGTACTTTTTTGTTTCTGCAACTCTTCAGGATATTATACGAAAATATAAAATTAACCATGACACCTTTGATAAATTTGCAGATAAAACTGCTATACAACTGAATGACACTCATCCTGTTATTGCAATTCCTGAGCTAATGAGGATTTTAATTGACCAAGAAAATTTTAGCTGGGATAGTGCATGGAAAATTACATGCAAAACTTTTGCATATACAAATCATACAGTTGTGCCGGAAGCTTTAGAAGAATGGTCGCTGCAACTGTTTGAAGAGTTGCTGCCAAGGCATATCCAGATTGTGCACGAAATTAATCGTAGATTTTTAGAATACGTAAAAGAAAACTATACAACCGATAAAAAGATTTTAGCAGAACTTTCAATTATAAAAGAAGCACCGGAAAGAACCGTAAGAATGGCGAACCTTGCCATTGTTGGAAGTTTTGCCGTTAACGGCGTTGCTGCTTTACATACAGAGATTATTAAGACAAAGATTTTCCATCACTTTAATAAAATCTACCCTGGAAAATTCCTTAATGTTACAAATGGTATAACACCACGCAGATGGTTAAAGACAGCGAATCCTTTCTTATCCAATATTATAACTGATAAAATTGGAGATGCATGGCTTAAAGATCTGGAAATATTTAAACAGCTTGAATCATTTGTTGATGATGAAGCCTTCCTGGAAAGTTGGAGGAGCGCTAAATGGCTCAACAAAAAATTATTAATTGATTATATAGAAAGCGAACATAACATTACCATTAATCCGGAATCAATGTTCGATGTCCAGATAAAAAGATTTCATGAATACAAGCGCCAGCTTCTTAATATTTTTCACGTTATTACATTGTACAATAGAATTAAAAATAATCCTGGAATAACGATGGTTCCGCGCACTGTTATTTTCGGAGGCAAGGCAGCCCCTGCTTATTTTATGGCTAAGCTTATCATCAAACTTATTAATTCTGTTGCTGATGTAGTTAATAGCGATACTGAAGTGGGAGATAATTTGAAAGTCGTCTTCCTTAAGAACTATTCTGTTACACTTGCAGAAAAAATTATTCCTGCTTCCGATTTATCTGAGCAAATTTCTATGGCTGGACTGGAAGCATCAGGCACAGGAAATATGAAGTTTGCGCTTAACGGGGCATTAACCATTGGTACAATGGATGGTGCTAATATAGAAATAAGAGAAGAAGTTGGTGAAGAGAATATTTTTATTTTTGGCTTACTAGCAGATGAAGTTGTTAAGCTTAAAGAAAACGGATACAACCCGCTTGAGTACTATGAAGGTAATAAGGAACTGAAAAAAATAATTGATATGATTAGCTCTAATTACTTTAACGCCAGCGAACCAGGGATTTTTCAACCTATAATAGAAAAACTATTAAACGATGATTATTACTGTTTGTTTGCTGATTATCAGTCTTATATCGATGCCCAGGATAAAGTAAGCGAACTGTATATGAATACGAACGAATGGACAAAGAAAACGGTGCTTAATGTTGCACGCATCGCTAAGTTTTCAAGTGATCGCTCAATAAAAGAATATGCTGAAAAGATTTGGAAGGTAGAACCTGTAAAGATTATTACTACATAATAGTTGGAATCATATTGATCAGCAGAATAATCAAACTCTATACTTTTTTAATTAATAATTTTAGTCAAAACAAAAAAGGAAAATGAGTTACCAAATTCACACTAAAGCTGGAATTGGACATGTCCACTTAACTGTTTCCGATCTGGAAAGAGCGATTGAATTTTATAATGAAATGCTGGGTTTTAAAGTTACGGCAAGATTTGGAACTGCTGCAGCATTTCTCTCTTCCGGAAGTTACCATCATCATATAGGATTGAATACATGGGCGGGTGAAGATGTAACGCCACCACCACCTGGGCATTCGGGGCTTTATCATTTTGCAATTCTATATCCGGACAGGAAAGAGCTTGCAAAAGCTTTTAAAGTTCTCTGGGAAAGAAAATACCATATTGAAGGTGCCTCCGATTCCGGAATTTCCGAATCAGTTTATATAAAGGATCCTGATGGAAACGGGATTGAATTATATTATGATAGACCACGTGATGAGTGGCCCATTGATGAGGATGGAAATTTACTCCACCTTACTAAAGCTCTCGATTTACCGGATCTCCTTTCAGAATTAAATAATAGTTAAAATGTTTTGAATTTATTTGATTATTAACTATTTTCGATGTAATAAGTAAGCAATTACGTAATAGACAACATAATTATAATGACAAATTTATTCGCTTCCGGTCCTCTTATGCTTGGTCCCCGGTTTAAAAAAATAGGTGAAAATCTTACCTCGCAAGTAGGGAAAATTTGTAAGGATTATAAAGTAGATGTTGAAACAAGGTGGATTCCAGTAATCTCCGCACTTTATGATAAAGGCGAATTCAGTGTTCAATCACTGGCTGATTATTTAGTCATTACACATCCAGCAGTAGTTCAATTAACAAACCAATTGCTGGAAAAGGGCTTCATCAAAACAGAAAAACTTATAGCTGATAAACGGGTTACAATTATCAGCATTACTGAAAAAGGCAGAGAAAAATTCGAATTACTTAAGCCGGTACTTAATGAAATTGAAGCATCAATTAATTCCCTGGTTAGTGAAACCGGCTATGATGTTATGGATGTAATATCGAAACTGGAGAAATCCATTTCCCCTGATAAACTAATTAAAAATATTTCTGATAAAATTAAAAAGAAGCAGCTTCATGAAGTGAAGATAATTTCCTATCAAAAAAAATATAAAAGCGATTTTAGAAAACTTAATATAGAATGGCTTAAGAAATATTTTACAGTTGAACCTACTGATAAGAAAATAATTGATTCGCCGGAAGAGGAGATAATTAATAAGGGCGGTGAAGTATTTTTTGCACTCCTTAATAATGAAGTCATTGGAACTTGCGCTGTTATAAAAGTTGATAGAAAGACTTATGAATTGGCAAAAATGGCTGTTACAGAAAAAGCGCAAGGAAAACGAGTAGGTAATAAGCTTGGTTTAACAGTTATAGGATTTGCCGTATCAAAGAGAGCTAAAAAATTAGTTCTCGATACAAATCATAAACTTACAGCGGCAATTCATCTTTACCGTAAACTTGGGTTTGTAACAGTTCCCTATGAATATGATAACAAGTATAAGAGAGAGTTAATCAGAATGGAGTTGAATCTGAGATAATTTTACTTTTACTTTTAACGCTCAATTAAATATATAAAGTGAAGAGAGATTATGTTCGAATATTTAAGAAAAACATTGCTGCAGGATAAAATGCAGGATAGCTCGCCTGAAGCTGTTGAAAAAAGAGAGGGAAATCAACATAAAAAACTACAGGTAGCAACTGCTGCTTTGTTTATAGAAATGGCAAAGGCGGATGGAGATTTTTCCGATGAGGAACGACAAAGAGTAATTCATATTATGCAGAACACATTTAATCTTGATGTAGATTGTGTTCATGAATTAATTGAACTATCGGAAAAGAAACTGGAAGAAAGTACAAGCGTTTACGAATTTGCTTCAATAATAAATAAACATTTTAGTCGTGAAGAAAAACTTGAACTGCTGGAAGCTCTCTGGAAGATAATTTACGTAGATGATAAACTGGATAAATACGAAGACCGGCTTGTTAAAGT
>CBEPPX010000035.1:0-10289 GCA_965511205.1 uncultured Ignavibacteriales bacterium
TAAAAATAGTAATCAATGTTAGCTAAGACTTATATAACAAAGAGGACATTAAATTATTCCTCGAATATTTATTTTGAAAACATAGATGTTCGAATGTCGCTCAAGGAGATGGATTCTATTTCTTTTAAGATCTCTTTATAAAATTGGTTAAACGTTTAAGCAAAAAACTTTATTCGGGCTGAATAGAAAACTCTTTTATTGTGCAATTCAGAGCTAAAAAAAGAATATTTAATAAATATCCATAAATTTTTCTTGACAATAACGAAACAATAATCTAAATTCGGTTAAACGCTTAACCAAATCAATGCCAATAACAATAAAAGACGTAGCTCAGAAAGCTAACGTATCTATTGCAACAGTGTCCCTAGTAATACATAACAGTGGACGAATATCAAAGGACACCAGGAAAAGAGTTCAAAAGGTAATTAATAATTTGAACTATCATCCCTCCAGATCTGCGAGGGGACTAGCTACACGTAAAACAGGCAACATAGGATTTATTTTAACTGAAGATCACTTCTTAAAAACTGAACCGTTTTATACTAGGATATTTCTTGGTGCTGAGTTCATGGCTAGGATGAATGATTTCTATGTTTTGTTAGCGACAGTTAGTTCAGAATTTAAAGAGGGCGATTCTTTACCCAGATTCGTTTTAGAGCGAAGTACTGATGGGATAATAATAGCTGGGAGAGTTCCTACATCACTGATAAAGGAGTTAGAGGATTTCAATCTCCCCCTTGTTTTTGTGGATTACACACCTCCGTTCGGAGATTACCCAAATGTACTTAGTGATAATGTGAGAGCTGGCTTTATAGCAACTCAACACTTAATTGATTTAGGGCATAAAAAAATTGCGTTTGTTGGTGGAGAAATTTTTCACCCGAGTATTGCCGAAAGACTTCAAGGTTATAAAATAGCAATGGGGAGAGCGAATTTAAATATCGATAACAGTCTTATAGTTACGAATGACGAATATCTCTCTAGACAGAATGGCTATAAATGTGCTCAAAAGATTTTTAATGGTAAAGCAAGGGCTTCATCTGTTTTTGCTTGTAACGATTCAACAGCCATCGGTGTGATGCAATATCTAAAAGATAAACAATTCAATATTCCAGAGAATGTTTCTATAGTTGGATGCGATGATGTTGAAGTTGATTTGCTACTTGAACCACCACTGACCACAATTAAAATATCTAAAATTGATATGGGTAGTGAAGCGGTTCAGCTAGTCTTAAGTTTAATGAATAGTAAAAAGAAATCTGCTAAGAAAATTATAGTTCCCGTTGAATTAGTAGTTAGAAAATCTACTAAAAAATATAAAGTAACACCTAATAATTAATTAATAGGAATATTCTAACACTTGTTGTGTAATAATATATTTCATTAACTAAATCAAGGAGAAAGATATGAAGAACAAGCATTCACGAAATTTTTTATGGGGAATTATGCCGATTCTCTTTTTAATTTTGTTCGTACCCGCTAATGTTGATGCCCAGTACATAGGCGGATTTGAAGGGGATATGCCGAGTTACTGGACAAAGGGAGCAGAACCAACAGGATCGACACTTGAGTGGGCAACAGACCAGTTTCGCTCGATGGGCAAATCACTAAAGATTACTAAGGCAGTAACAACCGAAGCAGCAGTATGGGAATCAAAGAATATGGTAGATTTCTGGTCAGAAAAGCATTTTGCAAATGTAGATATAAAGATAGGTCCGTGGGTAATGACAGAAGGAGTCAACACAAATCCTGCCACAGAGGATGAGAAGTGGAAAGTCAGCTACTCATTCTATGATTCTGCTGGCGCTCTGATAGGAGAGACAGTAATGGATTTAGACCAGAGCGTAGCAAGTAGTGGAGCCTTTTATGCAGACACAAATGATGTAGGAGAGACTATACTGCCTGAAGATTCCTGGACGACAATAATTAAGTTTATAGGCGGAAAAGATGCAACAGGTACAGTATGGGCAGATGATTTTATATTGCGTGGAAGAGAAGGAGCTTGGGCAGGGCAGAACTGGAACCAAGCAGTAGGGGTGCCTACAGGCTGGATATACTGGTTACCGCCAAATGGAGGACATGATGGAGAGTTAAGCAAAGGATTTGAGAACACGATAGTAACAACAGAGGAAGCTCATTCGGGAACGCATTCATTAAAGTTTGATCTGCCGTTTGATAGAGAGACAGGCGATGCATGGGTAGGTACGAGGAGACATATGTTGCAAGCAGGACCGGGGGATAATATAATTATAAGTGTATGGTTAAAAGCAAGCGATCTGGTGCCTGATTCAGCAGCATTGTATCCAACAACCTGGGCAGTAGGATTCACAATTGGATTCTGGAAGGGAGTAGGAAATAATGATGGATGGAATTCAATAGATGGCTTCCCGATAGATATGCAGTTTGTACTTCCGTCAGTAACGCAATTTGACTGGACAGAATTCGTTATAGATACTATACCTGTACCTAATGATCCGGAAGCAGTAGCAATGTCAGTAAGATTGCATGCATATTCGAGGTTTACTGGAACTGTTTACTGGGATGATCTTGACTTTCCGGCATGGAATGTAACTGATGTTGAAAATGATGGCCTTATTCCTACAGCATTTAATGTGTTCCAAAACTATCCGAATCCTTTTAATCCATCCACAACGATTAGTTATGCAATACCGCAACAGTCAAATGTTTTGATTAAGATTTATGATATGCTGGGTAGGGAAGTGAAAACGCTAGTAAGCGAAGAACAAATGCCCGGTGTATACAATGTTTTATGGAACGGAGATAATAACTCTGGTGATAACGTTGCGACCGGTATTTACCTCTATCGTGTTGTTGCTGACAATAACGTTCAAGTTAAGAAGATGATTCTTCTTAAATAAATATACTTCTTTAGCCGGGCTGCTCCTGAAAATGAGCAACCCGGCTTTGCTTTTAGTAAAATCTTGTTTATTAGGAATTAGCCTTAGCCATGAGGACAAAAGAAATACTTAAAATAGTATCCTTAGTAGTTTATATCATTTCTATGCTAAGTACACAGAACTTTGCAGGCACCACAGGTAAAATTGCTGGGAAGATTACCGATGCAGCTACGGGTGAACCATTAATCGGGGCAAATATTATAATTATGGGAACCTCGTTAGGGGCTGCGACAGATTTTGATGGAAATTTCTTCATTATAAACATTCCACCAGGAAAGTATGAAGTGAAAGCTTCAAGTATTGGGTACAATGCTATTGTAATGCAAAATGTAAAAGTATCAGTCGATCAAACCACGAAATTAAATTTTGAATTGCAGGAAGAAGCCGTTGAAATGGGCGATGTAATTGTTATCGCAACACGACCAATTGTTCAGAAGGATTTAACCTCAACTCAATCTAACATCAGTGGCGAAGATATTGCAATGCTTCCCCTCGAAGATGTACAATCTGTTGTTAACTTACAAGCAGGTGTAATTGATGGTCATTTTAGAGGTGGACGTACAGCTGAGGTTCAATATCTGGTAGACGGAGTTTCAACTAATGATGTCTTTACTGGTGAACCCTCATTAGACGCAGATGTAAATAGTATACAAGAAGTTCAGGTGTTAACCGGTACATTTAATGCTGAATATGGTGATGCTTTATCCGGAGTTGTAAACCAGATAACTAAGTTACCCGATGATAAATACGAATTTAATTTTTCCGGTTATTTTGGAGATTACATTTCCTCCAGAAAAGAGATATTTGATAATATTGGAAACATTTCTCCTACTGGTGTTTTCAATGTGCAAGGGATACTGTCGGGACCGGTACCTGGGGTAGGCGATCTGTTGAAGTTTTTCATCTCAGGGAGATATAAACGTGATGAAGGCTATATTTATGGACAAAGAAAATTTGACCCTTTTAATTCATCTGATTTCTCTGCGAATGATCCTGTAGATTGGGTAGTAGACGCAACGGGGGACAACAAATTTATACCCTTGAAATTCAATGACAAACTATCGTTACAAGCAAAGATTGCTATTAAAGTAGGTACAGGCAGGGGGATAGTCTTAAATGGTTTATATTCCAAAGAAAAGTATAGAGACTATGATCATAAATATAAGCTTAATCCTGATGGCGACTATAAAAAATTCAATGATAGTTATTTATTAAGTGCTCAATATACTCACGTATTTAGTAACTCAACATTCCTTGATTTGTTGGGTTCTGCATTCGAGTCGGATTATAGCCAGTATGTCTTTGAGAATCCGTTAGATTTAGGATATGTTGACCCCAATATAAAAAACAATGTTGGTGGAAATGCATTTTTAACTGGCGGAACAGAAAACTGGCATTTTTACCATACGGCGAAAACGTATACTGGAAAACTTGATTTAACAACACAACTAACTCAAGTGCACCAGATTAAAACCGGCGCAGAATTTAAATACTTTGATGTTAACTATAGAGATTTTCAAATTGTAATTGATGCTTCAACAGGATTTAAACCTATACTGCCTACAGCCGGATCATTTAACTTCAATGTTTATAATGCAAATCCTTATCAATTTGCTGGTTATATCCAGGATAAAATTGAACTGGATTATTTAATTGTAAATGTTGGGGTAAGGTTCGATTATTTTCAACCAGATGGAAAGTATATTTTAGATCCTGATAATATTGCAGCTCTTGATGATCTTTCACCGCCATTTCCAAATTCGTTGTTTGGTGTGGCAAGTGAGAAATATCAATTTAGTCCGAGGCTGGGCATTTCCTATCCCATTAGCGATAATGGAGCTATTCATATTTCCTATGGTCACTTTTTCCAGATGCCGCCATTCGAATTTTTATATAGAAATCCCAATTTCAGAGTTCCTTTAACAGGAAACTTTCCGGAAAATGTTGGAAATATTATCGGAAACACTGATCTGGAACCACAGAGGACCGTTATGTACGAAATAGGTTTACAACAACAACTTTTTAGCGATTATGGTGTTACCGTTACTGCATATTTGAAGGATGTCCGAAACCTACTTGGCAGTGAGATACATATAAAAAATAATTTCAAAAAATTCAGTAAGTCGATCAATATTGATTATGGATCGGTAAAAGGAATAACACTCTCATTCGAGAAAAGATTCAGCAACGGATTCAGTGCAACAGTTGATTATACTTTTCAGGATGCAAAGGGTAATGCATCAGATCCCAATGATGCTTTTGATCGAGCTAAAGCAAATCCACCAATAGAAGTTAACAAACAACTCGCTCCCCTGGATTGGGATAGAACTCATGCGCTTAATTTTACAATAACTGCCGGAATCCCCGGAGATTGGATAATAAGCTCTGTAGGAAGGTGGGGTACCGGTTTGCCTTATACACCGGCTATCCAAGACCAGCGAACTGGTTTGGAAAATAGTGATAATAGACCATCATTTATAAACGTAGATCTTTATCTGACAAAATTCTTTAAGGTATTAAATAATCGATTTTCAGTGTTCCTCAAAGTGTTTAATCTAATTGACACAGCTAATGAAGATGAAGTTTTTTCGGATACAGGAAGAGCAGGATATACATTGGAATTAACCCGTGCACAAGAATTACCGCGTGGAGTTAATACTTTAGAGGAGTTTTTCACCAGACCCGATTTTTATTCGGCACCAAGACAGATTGTATTAGGTGCCTCATTTGAATTTTAAATCCGAGGAATACCAGAGGTTTTAAGTGACATTTAAATTAAAAAACAAAACCATATGTTATCAAGTTTTCTTATTCACTTGTCTATTCCTGATACCCTGTAACGTATTAGCACAGAGACTTGTAGATAAGAACAAAGGAAACCATAACAATACTAAAAAGGGTTTTATGGATGGTAATTTGGTTTCTACGGCTTATTATAACTTCGGTGAGGTAGCAGATTGGTTAAATGAACCAAGCAGGAGCGGTGTTTGGCCTAAAGGTACAAATCACACCTATATTGATGGTGTTGCAATAATTGTTCAGGCAGAAACCCAGGACCCAGCTGGTAATATTATTCATCCTCTTGAATCAAACTACTATGAATTCACACGACACGATCCTGCAACTGGCGTTACATATGGTTGGTGGGCATTGCCCGGTTACGAAAATCCCTTTAATTCTGCTCCGGCAAGAAGTGATGATATTGACACCTGGCCTTCGCATTGGCCGGATAGATTATCTGATTGGGACGGGGTATGGAATGGTTTTTTTGGAAAAGGAATTCAAAATGCAGATTTAGAAACATATTTTGTTTTCGATGATAATGAAGATCGAGAGTATATGTTAAATAATAATTTCCATCCGGATAACGAAGACCTTGAACGAGGTGGACTTGGTATGCAGGTTAGAACCAGAGGATTTCAATGGTCTCAGGTTCTTGCAGAGGATGCTATTTTTTGGTTATACGAAATTACAAATATGAGTACAACCGATTATGAAGAAGTTCTCTTCGCACAATACATTGACTGGGGTATTGGTGGTCATGATAATTCATCAAATAATGCAGGAGACTTTAACGAATTACTGGATATTTCATATGCCTGGTCAACTGTTCCATTTGGCAGCCCTGGTAATTGGAGTCCGGTTGGGTTATCGGCTTATGCATTCTTAGAAAGTCCCGGTGTTCAGGATGACAGAAATGATAACGATATTGATGGGTTAACTGATGAAAAGAGAACTAATGAACCAATAGTATTCATCTCCGATCCAAACCTGGACCCATTTTTAGTCGATCCATTCCAGGATACGACCAGATTTAGGGAGTTCTACGGTTTTTCCTGGAAACCCCATTGGGATGCAGATGAAAATACTAACTGGAGAACATATTTTGATGTGGATGAAAATGGTCAATGGGATGAAGGTGAACCTTTGAATGATGATGTTGGTACGGATGGAATTGGTCCTTTTGATGAAAACTACGAAGGCCCTGATCTTGATGGAACGGAAGCAAACGGGTTACCAAATCAGGGAGAACCGAACTTTGGAATACTAGATAAGGATGAATCTGACCAACTCGGTTTAACAGGGTTTAAAATCTTTTCTACGCATACGCACGAATTATTGCTTGATGAAGAAAACTGGGAGGTGCTTTCAGGATTAGATCCACCACACGGAGGATCACTCCAAGGAGTAAATCTTGCAAATTTTTTCTCCAGTTATGTGTTCCATTTATTTGGAAGAAACACTTACTCTACTATCGTTGGTTCTCCACAGGAAACTGGGGAAACTGAAAGGTTCTCAATGGGATTAATCTTTGGTATAGATACGGACGATCTGTTTAGACGTAAGAAAACAGTACAACAGATATATAATGCAAATTACAGATTTGCAAAACCACCCGATAAACCGATAATTAAAGTAATTCCAGGAGATCGTAAAGTGACGCTATATTGGGATGACAGAGCTGAATTCACCTTCGATGCATTTTATCAAAAATTTAACTTTGAGGGCTATAAGATTCACCGCTCAACAGAATTTGCATTTTTAGAAAATAAAATTATAACAGATGCGTACGGGAAGCCAATCTTCCGAAAACCAATTGCTGAGTTCGACTTAGTTGATGGTGTTAAGGGATTGCATCCAATTGATGTAAACGGGGCAATGTACAATTTAGGAACTGATAACGGGCTCAAACATTCTTTTGTTGATACAACCGTTCAGAATGGGCAAACTTATTATTATGCGGTTGTTGCTTACGATCAGGGATTTGTTACACAAACAATTGAAGGAAATATAGTAGGAATACCCCCTTCGTTTACCACAAGTATATTAAAAAAAGATATTAACGGAAATATTACCACAGATATTAATACTGCGGTAGTAACACCCAGGTCACCTGCAGCCGGTTTTATTTCACCGGGAATAGAAAACTTTTTTGGATCAGGGCCGGGAACTGGAGAGGTATCTGTTATAATTTTGGATCCGGATTCGATTCGAAATTTACATACCTACAGGCTGGAATTTGAAGACTCCACAAAATATCATAACAACTCTTTTCCTTATTATTCTCTGATAGACTATACTGAAGACGATACGTTGATTTACTTAAAACAAATTCAGGGTAGTGATGATCAAACGATAGTGACTGACGGTATCTCATTGGATATTAAAAGCGATCTTGATGTGACCGTTGATAGAAATAAAATAGAATGGCAAGAAGGAAATAGTAATTTCATTGTTCAGGTTGGATTTGATTCCAGGTATACTGCTGCCTATAGTGGCAAACGAGTTGACTATCCAGCAGATTTTGAAATTTTGTTTACAGCTCCGGGACTAGGTGATACCTCATTTATTGCCGGTACCTTTTTTCAGCCTATTCCTTCTAATATAATTGTAAAAAATATTACTGAAGATATTGACAACTTTCAGTTTTTATTCAGAGATGTAAATGATAACGAACTTTTTGATGTAGACCCTGATTCTGCTAAAGGAGATGCTATATTTATGGTTATAGGTGATTCTGCAGGTAAGCCAGCCGAGACATGGTCTGAGGCTAGAATAAGCTGGTCTATGACGTTAGTCAGAGATACTACCATTGCTGAGGAAGATCAAATAGATCCTCAAGAAGGCGACATTTTTAAAATTGTGATAAAAAAGCCATTCAGAACCGGTGAATATTTTGAATTTATTTCTAAGAGTCCTGGTTTTGATAAATCGAAAGCGCAATCAGAAATGAATAATATAGCAGTAGTACCAAATCCTTATACTGGTGCTGCATCTTGGGAACCATCATCAAACACAGTGGGAAGAGGTGAAAGAAGGATATATTTTATCCATCTTCCCCACGAATGTACAATTAGAATTTATACTATGAGTGGTAAACTTGTTCAAACATTTGAACATAACAGCACAATTGCAGATGGGCAAGAAGCCTGGAATTTGGTATCAAGAGATGGGATGGATATAGCTTATGGTATCTATGTTTATCATGTAGAAGCACCCGGTATTGGCGAAAAAATAGGACGTTTTGCAATAATAAAATAAGAGCAAATAAAAAGATTTTGCCGAAGAGGTTGAAATGATTAGTAAGCTAAACAAAAAAGTATTTTTGATTCTAATAATGCCATTTTACTTGATGGCGCAGAGTAATGAAGTTTCAAAAGTAGGTACAACAGCAGCAACATTTTTAGAAATACCTGTTGGTGCTCCAGCGGTGGGTCTAGGTGGAGCGTTTGTTAGTTTGGCTGATGATGCCTCTGCTCTTTATTGGAATGTTAGCGGAATTTCTACAATTGAAAAGTTTGATGTACATATAGCTCATATGAGCTGGATAGCAGATACAAGATTTAATTATGCTGGATTGGTTATACCATTTGGAGATTTTGGTACGCTTGGTCTTAGCTTTACCGCCCTATCTATGGATGATATGATTGTGAGAACAGTTGAGAAACCGGAAGGCACTGGTGAATTTTTTAGTGCAGGGAATATTTCAATTGGCTTAAGCTATGCAAGAAATTTATCTGATAGATTCTCTATTGGATTCACTGCAAAATTTATCCAGGAAAAAATATGGCACATGTCTTCTCAAGGATTGGCTTTAGATATAGGAACATTATTTAAAACTGATATATTGGGAGGTATGGTTATTGGGGCGGCACTCTCCAATTTTGGTACTGAAATGACGCTTGAAGGACGCGATACCAGATACTTTATTAGAGTTGATGAAACTAAGGAAGGCTCAAGTGATCAAATTCCTGCAAATGTGGAATTGAACAGTTGGGATTTACCTTTGATTTTCAGGATTGGCGTTTCAACTAATGCTATTCAGAATGATACATACAGACTTACTCTGGCATTAGATGCAATTCATCCAAATAATGATTACGAAAGTTTAAATGTTGGGGGCGAACTTGCATTTATGGAATTTTTCCTCTTACGTGGTGGATACAATTCTCTGTTTCTTACAGATGGAGAAGGAGGATTATCCTTAGGAGTAGGGGTTAATTCAACTATGCTTTTCAGCGAAGCAATAGTACAATTTGATTATGCCTTTCGTGATTTTGGAAGATTACAAAATGTTCATATGTTTTCATTAGAATTTAAGTTTTAAAGTAGTAATACAATTGAACAATAAATGTCGAATAATAGTAATAATAATTATAATTGCATTTAGTTTTGTTTCTAACTTAACATATCCCTTTCAAGATAGCCTTCAAACAGAAGATACTCCATTTGAATTTAATAAAGATGAAATAGTTGCATCAATTGGACCCACGAATATAAGCGCTGAAGAATTTTTTTACAGTTATGAATACGGTCCTGCATTTGTAAAAAGAAAAAAAGATTCTAAAAAACGCCACTTAAATTATATGA
>CBEPPX010000036.1:0-10103 GCA_965511205.1 uncultured Ignavibacteriales bacterium
GTTTTATTTTCTGAATAATTTTTTGATTAAAACCTTAAATGCATAACAGAGAAACAATACTAATCATTGATTTTGGTTCCCAGTTTACTCAGCTAATTACGCGGAGGATAAGGGAAGCAAATGTTTATTCCGAAATTTATCCACACACAATTTCTATAGATAAGATCAAAGAGATAAAACCGAAGGGAATTATTTTTTCCGGTGGACCTTTAAGTGTTTATGATGAAGGAGCCCCGGAAATAGATAAAGAAATTCTTAATCTTAAAATTCCTGTGCTTGGAATTTGTTATGGTTTGCAGCTCATCTGCATAAATTTTGGGGGCAAAGTGGAACCTGCCGTCGATCGCGAATATGGCAAAGCTGTTCTAAGAACTCTTGATGATTCAGATATCCTCAGCGGTATAGATGATGCTTCAGTTGTTTGGATGAGTCATGGTGATTATCTTACAGAAATACCCTCCGGCTTTAAAGTTATCGGCGAATCAGATCATTCACCTATTTGTGCAATTTCAAATGATGTAAAAAGAATTTATGGATTGCAGTTTCATCCCGAAGTTGTGCACACCGAAGAAGGTAAAAAAATAATAAATAATTTTCTTTTTGATATATGCAACTGCAGCGCAGACTGGACTGCAGAGAACTTTATAGGTGAAAAGATTGAAAGTATTAAAAATGAAATAGGAGATGCCAAAGCAATTTGCGCCCTCAGCGGAGGAGTCGATTCAACCGTTGCCGCGGTGCTGGTTAAAAAAGCAATTGATAAAAACCTTATCTGCATTCACATCGATACCGGCTTAATGAGAAAAAATGAAAGCAAAAAGGTCGGAGAGTTGTTTGATGAAAAACTAAATCTTGAACATATTCATGTTAATGCATCCAAAAAGTTTCTAAAAAATCTTAAAGGTGTAAGCGATCCTGAAGAAAAAAGAAAAATAATTGGCAATACTTTTATAGAAGTTTTTGAAGAAGAAGCTAAAAAGATAAAGAACGCTGAATTTTTAGTGCAGGGAACTCTCTATCCTGATGTTATAGAATCGATGCCTGTAAAGGGTGCTTCGGTTACTATTAAAACTCACCACAATGTTGGCGGATTGCCGGAAAAGATGAACCTCAAATTAATTGAACCATTCCGTGCACTTTTCAAAGATGAAGTTAGAAAAGTTGGCAGGCAATTAAAAATTCCGGAAGAGTTTATTGTAAGGCACCCGTTTCCGGGCCCAGGTTTGGCAGTAAGGATTTTAGGTGAAGTATCCGAAGAAAAACTTGAAATTCTTAGGGAAGCAGATGATATTTTTATAACTTCAATTAAAGAAGAAGGTATTTATAAAAATATCTGGCAGGCATTTGCAATTTTGTTACCTGTAAACTCTGTTGGAGTTATGGGTGATGCAAGAACTTACGAAAACGTTCTTGCGCTTCGTGCAGTTACCTCGGTGGATGGTATGACTGCCGACTGGTACACATTTGAGCACGATTTTCTTGCTGATGTTTCTAATAAAATAATTAATAAAGTAAAAGGAGTTAACAGGGTTGTTTACGATGTTAGCTCTAAACCGCCTGCAACTATTGAGTGGGAGTAAAATAATTGCAAATTGATCACAGAGCTCAATATAAATTAAAGACCGCAAGAGATTTTGAAGCACAAAGCAAACCTCTTTATGCAATTCAGATTTACCTTTTGTTAATTAACGACTATCCTAAATTTACAGAACCATACTTCCGGCTTGCAGAGATTTATGAAACTATGGGTAAATTGAATTCCGCTATAGATCTTTTTGAAAAGATTTCAAATCTTCAGCCGGAAGATAAAGATGTAAAACTTTATTACGGGCAGTTCCTAATCAGGAATGCTAAATGGGAAAAAGCAATTGAGGTTTTAAGTTTCATTTCTTCTGAAGAAGAACCGATAGTATTTTACTTTACAGGATATGCTTATTTTATGCTGAAAGATTTTGAATTATCAAAAGTTAATTTTCTTAGTTTAATAATTTCGGATGAGCAGCCGGAAATTATACAGGAAGCATATCTTTATCTTGCAAAAATTGAGATTGAACTAAAAGAGTTTGATAGTGCTTTACGTTATGCGAATAGAGCCGAAGTTTTATTTTCGGATTTTTGGGAACTGCATGTTATCTATGCGCAGGTTTATTATAACCAGGATATGATTAACCATGCCATAAAATCAGTGGAAAAAGCTGTAAGGTTTAATTCTAAAGTGCCCACGATTTTTGCCTGGGCAGGAAAGATTTATTTTAAGAATAGCGATTATAAAAAAGCTGAACTATATTTTACAAAATTCATAGAACTGAGTGAAGATATTTCTTCAGAAGATTACACCCTGCTGGCTGAAGTATTCCTTCGTAACGGTAAATTCAATGAAGCAGTAACTTATTTCGATTCTGCAGTTAGGCTGGACCCGAAAAACAAAACTGCGGTTGCTGGAAAAAATAATGCACAAAATCTTCTAACTAAAAATTCAATTTCCGATGCATAGAGTTTTATCCCTGGTTATAGCACTTTCATTTGTCTTTTTATCTGTTTCACTATCACAGGATTTGAAAGATGATGAAATAAAGAGACAATTCAATCTTGCTGTAAACCTATACAGTGCAAATAGTTATCATCAAGCCCAGTCAATCTTTAACAAAATTATTAATGACTACGAACTTAATAGTAGAACAACAGCGTCCTATTTTTTTAGCAGCAAGATTTACCTTGAGCAGGAAAGATACGACGAAGCAGAAAGTTTAATAACTAAGTTTTTAGAATTCTTCCCTTCCAGCAGCTATACTGATGAGATGAGGATGATGTACGGTAAACTTAATCTTCAGCAAGAAGATTACTATGGTGCTTTAAGGGAGTTGGCATTCCTGATTCAAAGAACTAACTCTGAAAATTACAGGGATCGTGCAAAAAGTATCGGAGAAAAAATTGCTTATTATTACCTTAACTCCACACAGATAGAACAACTTTATGATTCCAATACCGGCAGCATTGTAAAACCATTCCTTCTGCTGCAATTGGGCAAAGTATTTTATAAAGAAGGCGATCTGATAAATGCTAAAAAATCATTATCCGAGTTGATTAAGAATTATTCTACTTCAGAAGAATATACTAAAGCTGTTGATTATTATGGTTCTTTGCCAGATCAAACGGTCCTAAATTCAACTGCAATACTTATTGGTGTTATTTTACCTCTGCAGCGCAGCGCTACAGGGCAAATCACTTCAACTGAATCCCTGGAAATACTTGAAGGAATTAAATTTGCTTTATCTGAATTTAACCTGGGGCGGGAAGATAGGATTGGGCTGGTGGTGCGCGATACAAAAAATGATTCGGATGAAATTAAAAAGATAAAAAACGAATTTGCAAACAACTCCGCAATTAAGGTTATACTTGGTCCTATTTTTAGCAACGAGGTTAGAGCTACTTTAAATGAATTTACTGATGTAAATATTCCTATTATTTCACCTACAGCTACAGATGATGATTTAACTTCGATAAGTGACAATTTTTTCCAGGCAAACCCATCTTTCTCCAAGCGTGGAAGGATAATGGCTCAGTATATTTACTTTGTAGAGAACAAAAGAAATATCTCCATACTTAATGCTATTGAAGGTTATTCACCTTTGCTTGCTGCTACTTTTGCAGCTGAATTTGAAAGACTTGGCGGGCAAATTTTAGCACGCGAAACGTATAGCAGTAAATCTTTTCTATTAGATGATCCGGTATCAAGGATTGCGGCGAACGCTGCTGAACTGGAAGGAATTTATATTCCCCTTGCCGATAAAACTGATGCTCCGGCTATTCTATCTCAGCTAGTTCAGAACGATTTAAATTTAAATATTTATGGTAACCAGGATTGGTTAATTGCAAAAGGATTTGAAGCTTCCACCGAACTTAGCAACAAGATTACTTTTTCATCAGATTATTTTATTGAATTTGACAGTGATGATTTTCAAATCTTTAACGAAAGATTTGTAAATATAACCGGAAAGGATGTTAACCGTAATGTGTTATACGGTTACGATACAGCAAAATATTTACTTACAGTGATGCGTAATATTAATAACAACAGAATAAACATTCGCAATAAAATGATTTCCGGGTTAACCTCTACAGGGTACCACAATAATTTAGCATTTAATGAGACGCGCATAAACAGGTTTTTAAATATCGTAAGATACAAAGATGGAGTTTTTCAACTTGTAGATAAATTCCGATCTGACAATTAATAAAGAAAGGAAAAGTTATAGCAGGAGTTAAAGATCTTCCGTTGGATGACAGACCCAGGGAAAAATTACTCTTAAGGGGTGCACAAAACCTAACTGATGCCGAACTTGTTGCAATTATTTTGCGCACAGGCACTAAAGGTAAATCTGTAATTAGCGTAGCACAAGATCTTATAAAGCAAGAAGGAAACCTTGCAGTTCTTGCTTCAAAAACCCTGGAATCGCTAAAAAAGAATGCTGGAATTGGAAACGATAAAGCAGCAACATTACTTGCAGCTTTCGAAATCAGCCGGCGTGTACTTTCACAATCTAAATGGTCTAACGACGCTAAAATAACATCTCCGGAAGATGTTGCAAATTTGTTTATCCCCATTCTAATAGATGAGGTAAAAGAAAAATTTATTGTGGTATGTCTTAATTCTGCGAATAAAATTATTAAGCAGGAAACTATATCAACCGGCAGTTTAAATTCAAGCATAGTTCACCCACGAGAGGTATTTAAGGTTGCAATAGAGTGCTCATCTGCAAGTATTATCCTAATTCATAATCATCCAAGCGGCAACCCCGAACCAAGCAACGAAGATATTGCCATCACAAAAAAAATAGTGGAAGCAGGAAAAATTATTGATATCCAGGTTTTCGATCACCTGATAATTGCAGGAAGCGGATTTACCAGCTTTGTTGAACGAAGGCTAATTTAGAGAGTATTAATAGTTGTTAATTTGGAAATTGTTCATGATTTAATTATATAAGGGTACTAGAATTGGTTTTTACTTACCATTCTTAAAAGGAGATAGCAAACAAAATTCATACATTTTTATAATGTATATCTGCTTTTTGTCTAATTTAATTTACAATAATTTATAAATCGGAGGTAACATATGAGCGTACTAAAAAATTTTAGAGCCCCCGTAGTTGCAGTTGCAATATTTATCAGCACTGCAATGATTGCCGGGTGCGGTGGGGTAAGCGAAGCTCAATTAGCCGAGCTGTATTCGCTCAGAGATGAAGTAAAATCTCTGGAAGTTGAAGCTAACAGGCTAAAAGATGAAAGAAGCCAGCTTGAATCTCAAATTCAGGATATTAACCGAAGTTTGGCTGAGTGCAATAAACAAAAGGAAGAAACAAGGGCTAATCTTGATAAATTGCCTAAATAATTTCAAATGGATTTTTTAAAATTTCTAAGATTAGGAGATAATTAAATGAAATTAGCTAAATATTTAATAGGAGTTCTTTCCCTTGTTCTTCTGTTATCTCTTTCTGGGTTTGCCCAGGATGAAGAGATGACCTCTGAGGAATGGGAAGCTGAAATGAGCCGTCTAGCTGGTAAAAAACTAGCTCTTACTGCTGAGATAGAAGCTTTAAATGCAGATCTTGATAACCTGAATGCCACACTTTCTGGTCTCCAGGATCCTGAAGAATGTATTGATGAGCTTTATGCAATTGTTGGAGCTACAAGGCAGGACGTTGATAACTTCAGAAAAGCTGTTAACGAACTTGATGGTAAAATTAGAAGAAAAGAAGGACCAAAAGCCGACAGGCAGGCAGATCTTGATGCACTTAAGATGAACAAAATAAGTGCTCTGCCAGAATTCTTCGATAAAGTTCATAACCAGATGCAGCAAGCTTTAGATAACTGGATTGAGAAACCTGATGTAATCTCTTACACAGTAGTTAGAGGCGATCATCTTTGGGGTATTGCTAAGAAAAAAGAGCATTACGGCAATCCATTCGCATGGCCGGTTATTTACAAAGCGAATAGAGAGCAGATTAAAGATCCAGATTTAATTTATCCGAAACAGGTCTTTAAAGTTCCACCTCTTAGCCAGGAAGAAAAATCAAAGTACGAAAAGCTAAGAAGTAATTACAAACCTGCTCCAATTCAATAGAATTACATGCTTGAAAACAGAGTGTAAATCACTAAAAAAACCCTCGTCTTGTTTTGATGAGGGTTTTTTTTATTTTAAATTTTAAATGATGACTGCAACCGAAAAGAAAATAGTATTAGATAATGTGGAAATGCTCGATTTGCTGGGTATGAGCGATTCAAACCTTAAAGTTGTTGAAAACAGGTTTAACACATCCATCACGGTTCGCGGGGATAATGTTATTCTTAAAGGTGTTGCCGAAGATGTTGATCTTATAGAAAAGATCTTTAAGGAAATGGTTTACGTTTTAAATACAAGTGGTAAACTGGAATCCGGTGATGTAGAAACCATACTAAATTTAACCGCTGAGGGAAAAGAGATTGTTGATGAAGAAGAATTCGAATCGATTGTACTTTACACAAAGCAAGATGTAATTAAAGCTCGGACTCCAGGGCAAGTAAAATATATAGATGAAGCACGTAAGAACGATATCTGTTTTGCCATAGGACCTGCAGGCACTGGTAAAACATATCTTGCTGTTGCGCTTGCTGTGGCTGCACTTAAGAAAGGTTTGGTAAAAAAACTTATCCTTGCAAGACCGGCTGTGGAAGCTGGAGAATCTCTTGGATTTCTTCCTGGAGATTTTAGAGAAAAAATTGATCCTTATTTAAGACCTCTTTACGATGCACTTGATGATATGATTCCCTCTGAAAAACTCCGCAGCAATATAGAAAAAAGAATAATTGAAATTGTTCCACTTGCTTACATGCGGGGCAGAACTCTTAATAACGCTTATGTTATTTTAGATGAAGCGCAGAATGCCACAGATATGCAGATGAAAATGTTTTTAACACGTCTCGGTGCAAACTCTAAAGCTATTATTACTGGCGATATAACGCAGATTGACCTGCCGGCAAAGCAAGTTAGCGGACTTGTACAGGCTCAGCAAATTCTATCTAAAGTTGAAGGTGTAGCTTTTGCTTATTTCGATAAGGGTGATGTTGTAAGACACAAACTGGTTAAAGATATAATTGACGCATACGAAAAGTTTAATAACAATAACGTTTAAGCTTCAAACTTTTCTTTGCTTTCATCCCAGTATTTATCCATTTCTTCAAGATTCGAATCAATTAATTTTCTTCCCGATTCAGAAATTTTCTTCTCAATATAATTAAACCTGCTGATAAACTTCTTATTTGTTCTTCTCAAAGCGTTTTCAGGGTTTACATCCAGGAACCTTGCATAATTTACCAGCGCAAAAAAAACATCGCCAATTTCCATTTCCAGTTGTTCGTAAGTTCCATTTATTTCTGATTCATGCATCTCTTCAATCTCTTCGATTACCTTTTTCCAGACATCTTCTTTTCTCTCCCAATCGAATCCAATCTTCGAAGCTTTTTCCTGCAAACGGTGTGCACGTTGTAAAGCGGGCAGCATTTCAGGTACTCCATCAAGTAAAGAATCTCTTCCTTCCTCTAACTTTATTGTTTCCCAGTTCCTCTTTACTTCTTCTGAGTCTGCAACTTCCACATCGCCAAAAACATGCGGGTGTCTTCTTATCAATTTCTCCTGGATGGCTGAAATTACATCATCAATTGTAAAATTATTTTTTTCTTCGGCAATTATTGTATGAAAAACTACATGAAGCAGCAGATCGCCAAGCTCGTTTTTCAACTCCTCAAAATCTTTCTTCTCAATTGCTTCAACAACTTCGTATGCTTCTTCAATAGTAGCTGCTTTTATTGATTCATTAGTTTGCTTGCTGTCCCATGGGCATTCTATTCTTAGTCGTTTTACAATCTCAACGAATTCGTTAAATTTAGCATCGCTCATTTAAATTCCTTTATTATCACTTTCTATAAGTTTATTCGAGTACATTTTTAATGAGTGCAAATTTAATTAAATAATCTTAGAATATAGTTCAAACTGGAGATAAAATGATTGAAGAAAAAATTAAAGAACTAGGTTACACTTTACCTGAAACTGCAAAACCTCTTGCGGCATATATTCCCGCAATCAGAGTGGGGGAGTTTGTTTATACTTCCGGGCAGGTTCCCATAGTTGGCGGAGAATTGAAATATAAAGGTAAAATTGGAACTGATCTTACTCTTGAAGATGGACAAAAGGCAGCAATTATTTGTGCCTTAAATGGGTTGAGCGCAATAAAAGGAATTGTTGGCGACCTAAATAAAATTGAGCAGATTATCAAACTAACCGTTTTCGTTAACAGTGCTAATGGTTTTACTGATCAACCAAAAGTTGCAAACGGAGCATCTGAATTTCTGGGAAGCGTATTTGGTGATGCAGGAATCCACACACGCAGCGCTGTTGGTGTAAATGAGCTGCCAATAAATTCAGCTGTGGAAATTGAGATGATCGTTAAGGTAAAATAAAATAGCTAAAGCCGGAGCCAGTTAAGTAGAATTTTTTCACCTTCAGTTGTTAATATAGATTCGGGATGAAACTGTATCCCTTCTAGCGGAAATTGGCTGTGTCTTAAACCCATGATTGTTCCATCTTCCGTTTCCGCGGAAATCTCAATCTCTTTTGGGAGAGAATCTTTTGCCACAACAAGTGAGTGGTATCTCATCGCTTCAAATTTTTGCTCTACATTTCGGAAAATAGTCTTACTATCATGGTTAATCTTTGAAACTTTACCATGCATCAATTCCTTAGCCGTTACTATTTGTGAGCCAAACGCATAAGCAATTGCCTGGTATCCAAGGCAAACACCAAGAATTGGAATTTTTTCTTTAAAGATTTTTATCACTTCCAGGCTAATTCCTGATTTTTCAGGTCTGCCGGGACCCGGTGAAATAAGGATCTTTTCCGGATTTAAATCATCAATAAAATCCAGGGTTATTTCATCATTTCTTTTTACTATTAACTCGTTTTTCTCCTTACCCAAAAGCTGCACAAGATTGTAAGTAAATGAATCATAATTATCGATAACGAGTATTTTCATCAATCATCCCGGAATAAAATAAGTATTATTTTCACTACTGTATGCTACTAAAATCTTACAAAATCCTAAAACCAAAATTGGTGCCATCCTTGTTGAGGAGCAGGATTTTATGTTGACTAAGAATTTGTATTAGGTATATTGGTGTATCATTTATTCAGAAAATTTGCACTATTGATTTTAAGAAGCGAAATTGATATAATGATTAAAATTTTGGAAGAATTATAATGAAAAAGCTAACATTAATTATTTTCCTGCTTTGTGTTGCCACACTTTTGGGGCAGTACAAAGAAACCGGAATACAAACCACAAGTGTAAAGGATGGTATCACAAACAATACTCCAAATTACCTGTTTGGTTTCCTTAATACTAGTGATTTTACAATGAGGCATTCGTTTAGCATGCAGTATTCTTCGTTTGGCAACCAGGGTTTAGCTCTAGGAGTTTACACAAACAGTATGTTTTACAACTTGATGGATAACATGAATGTTCAACTGGATGTTAGTCTTGTCCATTCGCCTTACAGTACATTTGGTGAAGATTTTCAGAAGGATATTTCCGGGTTGTATATAAGTAACGCCTCAATTAATTATCGTCCCTGGAAGGATTTTTCTATTCACCTGCAATACATGAATACACCATACGGTTACGGCTATTACAGTCCGTTCTATGGAGGGTACAGCCCTTTTATGAACTCTGGATTTAATAATAGTTTCAATGACGACGAGGAAAAATATTAAGATTAGTCTGCAATAGTTATTTTTTTCGAAAGGATATTTTTAAGAATATTAGTGAATATTAAATCACAATCACAAAACAAATCATCTGATAATTTTCCAACCGGTAAAACGACAAACGTTTTTTTAAATTTTACTATTCTTTTGCTCTCAGTAGTTATCATTTTTTTAACTTACTCTATAATCGAAAAAGTAGATTATTTTAGAGATAACAATAACGATAAAGAGAATGTTGGAGTAAATAAAAAACCGGTTCAGCTGGAAGTTCTTAACGGCTGCGGAGTTAATGGTGTTGCAGAAAAAT
>CBEPPX010000037.1:0-10073 GCA_965511205.1 uncultured Ignavibacteriales bacterium
TTATGGTAAATATCCACAAGTACGGTAACACAACATCTGCAACTATTCCTTCGTGCATGACTGAATATTACCGAGATGGCAAAGTTAAAAAAGGTGATAAACTGATTTTATCTGCATTTGGTGCAGGTTATACCTGGGGCTCCATCTATATAGTTTGGGCGATTTAAGAATAGCATTAATTTCATGAACATAGTCTGGTTAATATTTAAACTATAAAATGAGTAAAAGAGCTTTTCTATTCCCGGGTCAGGGTTCGCAATATGTTGGTATGGCAAAAGATCTGTTTGATAATTTTGCAGTTGCCAAAGATATTATTAATGAAGCAGATAATACTCTCGGTTTTTCTCTTTCGCAAATCATGTTCAACGGTCCTGTTGAAGAACTTAAGCAAACTGAGTACACTCAGCCGGCAATTTTTCTGCATAGTGTAGTTATATCATCCATCATCAATAAATTAGATGCAGATGCTGTTGCTGGGCATTCTTTAGGCGAATATTCAGCACTTGTTGCTGCAGGATCTGTTCAACTTAATGATGCAGTTAAACTTGTTAGGGCAAGGGGGGTAGCAATGCAGGAAGCCGGCGTACAAAATCCGGGTACCATGGCTGCTATTATAGGTTTACAACCTGCAACTGTTATAGATCTTTGCAGCGAGGCGTCTGCCGATGGTATTGTACAATGTGCAAATTTTAATTCACCAGGACAGATAGTTATTTCCGGTTCTGTTCCAGGTGTAAAAAAAGGGATGGAACTTTGTAAAACAGCCGGAGCAAAAGTTGCAAAGGAACTTATAGTAAGCGCAGCGTTTCATTCACCTTTAATGGAATCTGCTAAAAGTAAACTTTTAAATGCGCTCGATAATTCAAAAATAAATGATGCTAAAATTCCTGTTTATGCAAACGTTTCTGCTAAACCTGTTAACTCAAGTGAAGAAATTAAAAAATTGTTAGTCGAACAGGTAACAGCGCCGGTAAGGTGGGAAGAAACAATCAACAACATGATTAATGATGGCATTGATGAGTTTTATGAAATTGGTCCCGGTAATGTGCTGCAAGGACTGTTAAAGCGAATCAACCCGGATGTGAAAAGATACGGAATTGATAAATTTACTGATGTGGAGAAATACCTGTAATGGCCGAAGAAGCAAAAGAATTCACTAAAAATTTTACAAAGAAGGTAAAAGGACTCTATATCGATCCAAAAATCTTCACCTATAAATTCAGTTGTAAGTGCAGCGGAGAGTGCTGTTACTATGGCGTTTATACAGATTTAAAGGAACACGATACTATACTAGAAATTAAAGATAAAATTCTTCCGTTTTTTGATGAGACACAAAGCAAAGATTTAACCAAATGGTTTGAGCCGCCTGAAGAAGATGAAGATTTTGAATCAGGTGTAGCTGTTGGAACTGAAGTTATAAATGGCAAGTGTACCCTTTTAGATAAAGAAGGGTTGTGTGCTTTACAAAAACTTGCAATATTAGAAAATGAACACAAATGGAAATATAAACCCTTATATTGTATATTGTTTCCGCTCACAATTTACGAGGGCGCTTTAACAATAGATGATGAGCATATAGACAGGTTAAAAACTTGTAACGTTGAGCCAGATAATCACAACAGTATTTTTGATTCCTGCAGAGAAGAATTACTCTATTTTTTGGGTGAAAACGATTTTTCTGAATTGGAAAAATACAGGGATGAATATTTAACAGAAATTCAAGTAGGAGAAAAACAGGATGCTGGCAAATAAAAAAGCTATAGTAACAGGGGGCTCAAGGGGAATCGGCAGAGCAATTGTTACTCAGCTTGCTGCAGAAAAATGTTCAGGTATTCTGTTAACTGATATAGCATTTGTTAATACTCCGGAAGAGTGTGCTGCCGAAATCCAAAAGGAGATTGGTAATTCAGATACAAAAATTCACGCTTTTAAGGCAGATGCCTCATCATTGGAAGATGCCCAGGCAACAATTGATGCTGCGTTTGAAAAACTTGGTGGCGTAGACATCTTAATAAATAATGCAGGAATTACCCGCGATAATCTTCTTTTAAGAATGAGCGAAAAAGAATTTGATGATGTGATAAACGCCAATCTTAAAAGTGTGTTTAATTATACAAAAGCGGCAATTAAACCTATGATAAAACAACGCTCCGGCAAAATTGTAAACATTGCCTCCGTTGTTGGTTTAATTGGAAATGCAGGGCAATCTAACTATGTGGCTTCCAAAGCCGGGGTAATTGGTTTTACCAAAGCTATGGCTAAAGAGCTTGCTTCGCGTAACATAAATGTTAACGCTGTGGCGCCGGGTTTTATTCAAACCGCTATGACTGATAAATTAACCGATGCACAAAAAGAACCGCTTTTAAAAGTAATTCCACTTGGCAGGATGGGTTTTCCTAAAGATATTGCACAGGTTGTTGCATTTTTATGTAGCCCAATGGCTGATTATATTACCGGGCAGGTAATTGCTATTGATGGCGGAATGACAATGTAATTTGTTTAATAAATCTCATTTTTATTAAATTTAGAACAATCTAAATAAAAAATTGAATTTAACTAACATAAACTTCCTTAAAAATAACAGGAGATAAAAATGGACGTTGCAGCAAAAGTAAAAGAAATAATTGTAGACAAACTTGGAGTTGAGGATTCTCAAATTACTCCCGAAGCATCTTTTACAAATGACCTTGGAGCTGATTCTTTAGATATAGTTGAATTAGTGATGGGTTTTGAAAGTGCCTTTCAGATTTCTATTCCTGATGAAGATGCTGAAAAAATTGGCACAGTTGGAGACGCTATTAAATATTTACAGGAAAAAGTTGGCTAAGATGCGGGTCAGGGAATTTTACTTTTCTGATCCAGCCATTATTTTGCTGATTGCTCCAATTGCTGTTTTTGGAGAAACTTATGAGTAAACGAAGAGTTGTTGTAACAGGAATGGGAGCTATCACTCCTATTGGAATTGGTCTTGAAAACTTCTGGAATGGATTACTTGAAGGCAAAAGTGGTGCTGAATTAATTACGCGGTTCGATACTTCGAACTTCGACACTAAATTTGCCGCACAGGTTGATGATTTTCATGCTGAAGACTATTTAGACCGAAAATCTATTAGACGACTTGATGTTTTTGCTCAATATGCTCTTGTAGCCTCAATGATGGCTATAGAACATTCAGGGTTGCAGCTGGATAAAATTTCACTGGAACGTTTTGGTGTTATTTATGGCAGTGGAATTGGCGGAATGCAAACCCTTCAAGACCAACACTGGAAATACTTCGAAAACAAAGATCCCCACAAAATTAGTCCCTTCTTTGTACCAATGATGATATCAGATATTGCCGCCGGGCAAATTTCAATTAAGTTTGGATTGAAAGGACCTAACTACGCAACTACATCTGCTTGTGCAACATCTTCACACGCAATTTCCGACGCATTCATTTTAATTCAGAGAGGAAGTGCTGACCTGATGGTTTGTGGTGGGTCAGAAGCTGCTGTCACAGAAGTTGCCATGGCTGGTTTTAACGCTATGAGGGCAATATCAACCTGGAACGATAGGTACAAAGAAGCTTCGAGACCATTTGATGCTGACAGGAACGGTTTTGTTATGGCCGAGGGAGCAGGTTCATTGATACTCGAAGAATATGAACATGCGATGAACAGGGGTGCAAAAATCTACGCTGAAATTGGAGGTATTGGTTTAACCGCCGATGCGCATCATATTACAGCACCTGCACCTAATGGAGAAGGTGCGGTTAGATCTATGAGAGAAGCGCTAAGAGATGCGGAAGTATCACCTGAAAAAATTGGGTATATAAATGCTCACGGAACATCTACCCCGCTTAATGATCTGAATGAAACTAAAGCCTTCAAAACAGTTTTTGGTGACCACGCTTATAAGATGGTTATATCTTCAACAAAATCGATGACAGGGCACCTGCTTGGAGCAGCCGGCGCTATTGAGGCAATAGCAACCATACTTGCTTTAGAACATAATACTATTCCTCCTACCATCAACTTAACTAATCCCGATCCGGAATGCGACCTCAATTACAGTGCTAATAAAGTTACTAAAAAAGAGATTGATTACGCTATTAGTAATACTTTTGGATTTGGCGGACACAATGCTTCAATTCTTTTTAAAAGTTTTAAGGAATAGTTTTGGCTGAAATTTTTTCCAGACTGTTCAAGAAAATTAAACTTAAATTCACGCCGGTTGTTGCAGACACTATTAAGGAAAAATTTACACCTGAAAAATTAAGAGAACTGGAAAATATAATCGGTGAGCCGATTATTGATAAATCCCACTATCTTCAGGCACTTGTGCACAGGTCCTTCCTTGAACAGAATGATGATTTTGAAGCTTCTAATGAGCGGCTTGAGTTTTTAGGCGATGCCATCCTAAATTTGATTGTTGCGGATTATCTTTTTAATAAATTCCCATATGAAGAAGAGGGTTTCCTTACTAAAGTTAGGGCTAAAATTGTAAATCGTAACACTTTAGGCGATGTTGGAGAAAGAATTAAACTGGATAGTTTTATTCTTGTCGGAAGAAATTTATCCAAATCCCTGGTTACTAATTCCAAATCTATTGTGTCAGACGCTGTTGAAGCATTGATTGGAGCTATCTATTTAGACAGCGGGATGAAAGCATGTACAAAGTTTGTAATTAAATTCCTGATCGAACCGATAGTGAAAGATGGTGAATACCTCGTGGATGAAAACTTTAAAAGCCAACTTTTGGAATATGCCCAGGGTTGTAAACTAAAAGTGCCTATATACCATGTGCTTAAAGAAGAAGGACCTCAGCACGATACAATATTTACTGTAGAGGTTTTGATAGGCAGTAAGCCGTTGGGGATAGGTGAAGGGAAAAACAAAAAGGTCGCTGAGCAGAATGCAGCTAAATCCGCTTTAAAGGAAATCCGTTCATTAAATGTCAATTCTGATTAATTAGAGAAGAATATTTTCACCATAAAAATAACCTACCTCACTAATAAGTTTTGAATATTTAATTAAATTTGACAATTCAATTTTTCACTATTAGTAAATGAACCGATTTAATTTGATCGTAAGCTTAATTTTATTGAAAGAATAAATGAAAATAAAAATACACCCCGACGAATTTGTTAACAGGCATATTGGTCCCCGCAATAAAGATTTAGATCTGATGCGCACAAAATGCGGTGCAGAAAGTATTGATGCATTAATCGACGAAACAATACCAGCCAATATAAGATTAGATAAAAAATTAAAAATTAATCCCGCTTTGAGCGAACATCAGTTTATAAGGCAATTGAAGAAAACCGCTTCAAAGAACAAAGTATTTAAATCTTATATCGGGATGGGATATAACCCAGTGATACTGCCTTCGGTTATCCAAAGGAACATATTGGAAAATCCCGGTTGGTATACACAGTACACTCCTTACCAGGCAGAGATTGCGCAGGGAAGACTTGAAGCTTTGTTAAATTTTCAAACTCTTATCTCAGACCTTACTGCAATGGATTTAGCCAATGCTTCATTATTAGATGAAGGCACAGCTGCCGCTGAAGCAATGTCTATGTTTTATTCACTTCGTCCGCGCGATAAAAAAGAAGCAAATCAATTTTTTGTTTCAGATGAGTGCTATCCCCAAACGCTTGATGTATTGAAAACAAGAGCTAATCCTTTAGGAATTGAACTTGTAATTGGAAATCCTCTTACGATTGAATTAAGCGATAATATGTTTGGTCTTCTTGTACAATACCCTGCAGGCAACGGAGAGATAAGGGATTATTCTTCTCTTTTTAATAAAGCAGATTCAAAAAATATTTATAAAACTGTTGCTGCTGATCTATTTAGCTTGCTTCTCTTTAAAGCTCCCGGTGAATTTGGAGCTGATGCCGTTGTTGGCAGTTCGCAGCGCTTTGGAATTCCGATGGGATACGGTGGACCGCACGCAGCGTACTTTGCAACTAAAGAAAAGTATAAAAGAAATATTCCCGGAAGGATTATCGGCGTTTCAGTTGATGCGCAGGGAAATAAAGCTTACCGGATGGCTTTGCAGACCAGGGAGCAGCATATCCGGCGGGATAAAGCAACCAGTAATATATGCACTGCGCAGGCTCTTCTTGCAATAATGGCAGGAATGTACGCGGTTTATCAAGGACCAAAAGGTTTAAAATTTATTGCCGAGCGAATTAGAAACTTTACATGCATCCTGGACCTATCATTAAAAAAATTAGGTTATAAGCAGGTTAATAAAAATTATTTCGATACTCTTCTCATTAAAACAGATGAAGCAACTGTTACAAAAATTAAAGCTGATTCACTAAGTAAAATGATTAATCTCAGGTATATCGATTCTGATAAAATAGGGGTGACTATTAATGAGGCTATTGAAGAAAGTGATTTAAAAGAACTAGTTAGAATATTTGCATCCGCTGCTGGAAAAACTGTTGATGATAATTTTATTAACCAATTCAATGCTGATGCTGATTCTAAACCCTTTGATTTTATGAAAAGGGAGAGTAATTATTTAACACATCCTGTTTTTAATTCTTACCATTCTGAAACTGAACTACTCAGGTATATGAAGATGTTAGAGAACCGGGACCTTTCACTTGCACATTCGATGACTCCTTTAGGTTCCTGTACAATGAAATTAAATGCTACAACTGAAATGCTGGGAATTACATGGTCTGAGTTTTGTGATATTCATCCTTTCGCTCCTGAAAATCAGGCAATGGGTTATAAACAAATTTTTGAAGAACTTGAGGCAGATCTTGCAGAAATTACAGGACTATCTGCAGTATCGCTTCAGCCAAATTCAGGTGCACAGGGTGAGTTTGCAGGATTGATGGTAATAAAGGAATATCTTAGAAGTAGAGGAGAAGGGGGAAGAAATATTGTTTTAATTCCTTCATCCGCACATGGAACTAATCCTGCCAGCGCAGTTATGGCAGGCATGAAAGTGATTGTAGTAAAGTGTGATGTAAATGGTAACATCGATATAAATGATCTTAAAGAGAAAGCTTTAGCGAACAAAGATAAACTTGCCGCACTTATGATAACTTACCCTTCAACTCATGGTGTGTTTGAAGAAAATGTTTTGGAGATTTGTGAAACTGTTCACAAGTACGGTGGACAGGTTTATATGGATGGAGCAAATATGAATGCCCAGGTTGGATTAACCAGTCCGGCAATAATCGGTGCAGATGTCTGTCATCTTAATCTTCATAAAACTTTTTGTATTCCTCATGGCGGCGGCGGACCCGGCGTAGGACCAATCTCTGTAGCAGAACATTTAGTTTCTTTTTTACCAGGTAATCCAATTGTTAATATTGGTACAGAAAAATCCATTACAGCAGTATCATCAGCTCCCTGGGGAAGTGCAGATGTTCTCTTAATTTCATATGCTTACATAAAACTAATGGGCTCAAAAGGTTTAACCGATGCATCAAAAGCTGCAATTGTTAGTGCTAATTATATGATGACTAAACTTAGTTCAGTTTATAAAGTGCTTTACACGAGTATTAGTGGCAGGGTTGCCCACGAGTTGATTTTTGATATGAGAGAATTTAAACAAACTGCTAAAGTTGAAGTAGAAGATATCGCAAAGAGATTAATGGATTATGGATTTCATGCACCAACTGTTTCCTTCCCGGTTGCCGGCACCTTAATGATTGAGCCAACTGAAAGCGAATCGAAAGCAGAAATAGATAGGTATTGTGATGCTCTTATCTCTATCCGGAATGAAATAAAGGAGATTGAAGAAGGTAAAGCAGATGCCGATGACAATGTGCTTAAAAATGCACCGCACACATTACAATCTGTTATTACGGATGATTGGAATCATTCATATTCCAGGGAAAAAGCTGCTTACCCGCTTCCATACACCAGGGAAAATAAATTCTGGCCGTCTGTAGGTAGAGTAGACAGCGCGTACGGTGACAGAAATTTGGTTTGTGCATGTCTTCCAGTGAGTGAATATGCCGATGAACCTGCTGAGTAAGTAAATAAAACCGTTCAATAATTCAGGGATGTGAGTATTTTACTTCTATCCTGACCATCATTTATAAATTGCATTATTCTTTTTGAAAATGTAAATGGCACGATTGTTAGCCATTAAAAATATGTTCAACATTTAAATTGGTAAATGAGCAATACATTAAAAATATTTTTTTTAATTATAATGATCTATCTTCCGGTTAGCGCACAGCAGGAAGACACATTGTTCTATGTGGGGAATTATTCTGTTAAAATTGATTCTATTAAGATTGCCGGTAATGAATTAACAGAAGCAATTATTATTCTTAGAGAACTTACCTTCGGGATAGGGGACACATTAAATCCGGAACTTGCATCGTTTAACAGGGAAAGGATTTACAGTCTTGATATTTTTAATGAAGTAAGACTTAAACCTTTTAAAGCTGAAGAAAAAAATATATTAATCATCGAAGTTGAGGAAAGTTGGTATATATATCCCATTCCTTTTGTAACATTAAGGGATAAAGACTGGGAAAAAATATCATACGGAATTGCTGTTTCGCTTAAAAATTTTCGCGGCAGGAATGAAAAGTTAAAAGGTGTAGTATCACTCGGTTACGATCCTTCGTTTAGTTTTTCTTATACAAATCCAAATCTTGTTTATAAACATGACTTATTTCTTCTTACCGTTTTGGGATTCAGTTCTTCAACTAATAAAAGCACTGCTGCAGAAAATCTGCATGGTGAAAGCTTTGAACATAAAATTTATTTTGGGCGGGTTACTTTCGGAAAGCGGTTCGGGTTATACCATCGTTTTGCTTTAAAAACCGGCTTTGATTACGTTGAAACTCCATTCTTTATAAAAGGTGTTAATGCTTCTGATAGCAGGATTGACAGAACCCTAATGATTGGCGCATTTTATACTTACGACACAAGGGATCTTTCTCATTATCCTTCCAGCGGAATATATGCCTATGTTAACTATGAATTTAAAGGTTTTGGTATAAATAATATTAATTACAGGGTTGCCAATCTTGATTTTAGAGAATACAGAAAATTCTTTAACAAGCTAACTGCTAAATGGCGGTTTGCCATTCGCCACACGGCAGGCAGCACCGTTCCGTTTTATGATTATTCTTACCTGGGCTTTGCAGAAAGAATACGCGGGTATTTTCATAACAGTGAAAGAGAAGGTTCTGACAGAATTATCGGCTCTGTAGAATTAAATTATCCTATTATTGATGAGACGCGCATAAACCTTTACTTCATCCCGTTTCTTCCAAAGTCACTTCTTTCTTACAGGGTTGCTCTTATTTCAGAATTATTTGTTGATACCGGTACTACGCGGCTGCAGGGTGAACCTCTTTCCATTAAAAACTTTGACACAGGTTATGGTGGAGGATTTTCAGTTTTATTCCTCCCATATTTTGTAATGAGGTTGGAGTTGGCATTTAATGAAGATGGTAAAAGTGAATGGATTTTTGATCTTGGAGCATCTTTTTAATTTTAAGATTATGAAAATTTTCCACCTATCAGACATAGAATTATATTACACACAACCAAAGAATGTTATTGATGGCTACATAACTCTTGCTGATGATGAGTTAAAGCATTGCTGTAAAGTTATGCGAAACTCAATAAGTGATGTTATTTATATTACCGATGGGGAAGGGAATATCTATCAAACTAAGATTGAGAAAATTGAAAAGAACAGTTTACATGGAAAAATTTTAGAATCAATTTCATATAAAAATGAACTGAAGAATATTTTCTTTTGCATTCCGAAATTAAAAAATCCTGACCGCCTAAAATATGCACTTGAAAAATGTGTTGAGCTTGGTATAACCAACTTCATTCTATTCGAATCTAAAAGAACTATTGGCAAAACAAAAAATATTGAAAGGTTTAATAAGATTCTTCTCTCTGCAATGAAACAATCGTTGCATGCCTATCTGCCAGTTGTAGAAACTGCTGTGTTAAAATCAATTATCAACAATACTAGTATAAAAATTTTATTCGATCAAGGATCTGAAAATCAATTTACTTTTAAGAATAATCTTTCCAATAGATATTATTTTTTATTCGGACCTGAGGGAGGATTTGAGA
>CBEPPX010000038.1:0-10033 GCA_965511205.1 uncultured Ignavibacteriales bacterium
TATTATCTCCAGAAATTGTGGGGTATGAAATGATAAAATCAGCAGTGTTTCTTTTGGCGGGTCTATTATTCATCACTTCAGAAATTCTTCCGCAAAAACCCGTGGACAATAACACTTATTACCAAACCGGTACACCTAGTCACACATATCTTAACCTGAACAATATTTCTAGCATATTCCAAAACAATGGGATATCAGATTATGATCTTACCAATGGGGTTGCAGGTTTCAAATTCCCTAAGGAGACTGGAAGAACTGCAATATTTTCTTCCGGTTTATTGTGGGGAACACTGATTCCGGGCGATCCGATTCCAAGAGTTGGAGGAACAGTACATAGAACTGGATTACAAGGCGGTAAAATAATTTCCCCCGGAATAGCTGAAGATAGTGAAGCTCCTCACGTTAGAATTTACAGGGTAAGACCTGATGTTTATCCAGGTGGTCCCATAGCTGATCTCTTCTGGGAAGCTTTTGATGAAGGGAAAACTGAAGCGGAGATTCGAGCACAATACGAAACAGATTGGCTTGACTGGCGCGCAGTTGATGGTGCTCCCTATGATGATGTTGATGGTAACGGTTTATACAATCCGAATACTGATATTCCCGGAGTTCCGGGTGCCAGCCAAACTATTTGGTTTGTTGCAAATGATCTTGATCCTGTAAAAACTGTAAATTTATATGGTACATTCCCAATTGGAATTGAACTTCAGGCAACTTACTGGGCATATAATAACGGAAGCTTTTTAGATAATCTTTTCTTCAGGAAATACCGGCTAATAAATAAAAGCACAACTCCTTTTAATGATATGTATATCTCAATGTGGTCTGATCCGGATATTGGAAATGCAAGTGATGACCTGGTTGGTTGTGATACAGTACTAAACCTTGGATATGCATACAATGCTTACGAATATGATTTACATTATGATCCGTATCCTCCGCCAGCAGTTGGTTTTGATTTGTTAAGGGGTCCGATAACATCTGATAACGATACACTTCCGATGACTGCACATTATTTCTCTTATTGTTTCCATCCTGACTGGTGTATGCCTCCTCAAGGTGATATACAGGGTGCAGTTGAATTTTATAATTTAATGCAAGGAAAACATGGAAATTCGGGCGAAACATTTATTAATCCTATAACGGGTCAACCAACACCGTATGCATTATCAGGAAATCCAATTACCGGAGAGGGCTGGATTGATGGTATTCAAATTCCGGCTGGGGACAAACAATCTGGTTTTGTATCAGGCCCATTCAATATGGCAGTTGGAGATACGCAGGAAGTTATAATTGCTGAAATTGCTGCAATAGGGATTGACCGGCTTAATTCGCTAAAGAAATTAATATATTATGATGTCCAAACACAAAATATTTTTAATAGCGGGCTTAATATTTCCATACCTCCGGTAACTCCATCACCTGCTGCTGCTGTTGATGAGACAAATTGGAAAATTGAACTTGACTGGGGATATTATGCTGTTCCCGTTGAAGAAGTTGAAAACTTTAATCAAGCTGGTTATTCATTTCAGGGTTACAATGTTTACCAGTTACCCAATGATTTGCCAATAAAAGAAAACGGTGTGAGATTAGCTACTTTTGATATAATTGATGGAGTTACAGAAATTGATGGAATTGTTATGGATCCTGAAACCGGATTACCTGTTAACGGAATTCAACAGTACGGATCCGATTCAGGTATTAATAGAACATTCTCCACTAATTACGATCATATGGAAAATGAAAATATGATTGTTGGCAAAACTTACTACTTTGCTGTAACAGCATATACATATAATCCGAATCCGAATGTAGAACCAAATAACAGCGAAAGCATTATTAAAATAATTGAAGTAGTTTTTAATAGTGATTTGCCGGGTGCAAACTACGGGGATTCAATAATGGTTATACATACTGAAGGTATTGGTAACGCTGATATATCAGTTAAGGTTGAAAATCCAATAAACCTTACCGGCGACGATTACGAAATCTCTTTTCACTCCCAGGCACAGATAAGAGATCCAAACGGTAATTGGATTCCGGCAAGCACAATAATTAGGAAGTTTAATCCTGATGATCCCGACACACTAACCGGTACAACAATAGATATTGCCGCTGTCTATGGGCCAAATATTAATACTATCGATCTGCAATTTCACTTAGAGGTAGTTCACCATTTTTACGGCTGGGCTGATGGTGTTACATTAACATTCCCAGTTGGTATTACAATTGTTGAGGTTCCTCCTTTTATAACAAGTGGCTCCAATGGTGAAGCGGTAGAGGTTGAAATTGTAGGGAATATTATAAAATTAGGTATTACAGATAACTCACAAACCCAGGCTGGGATTTTCCACGATGGTGGAGAAGATTGGATTGTAAGAGTGGATCCAGCTACTTACACTTTGCCCTTATCAGTTGATTGGGAAGTACACGATGATGGATATGCCGGCGGACAGAATGAGTTAGGATCCACTATTGTTGAGGAAGTTGGGTTTGAGTCTCGATTGGCAAAGCTCTGGAATGTGAACGATGTTACAAGAAGTGAGATTGTTCTTGAAAACCAATCAATTTATAATGGCGTTGATCGTTATCCTCCACGGGATGATTCTCCAATTTATCTTGATCCTTTGGTTAATCCGAAAACAGATGGTTTCGAGATTAACGTTGATGCATACTATGATCATCCGTTAGAATTCCTATTCCTTAAACTTTACTCGCCATCGGGTCTGTCTATTTTATCAACAATCCCTTTTGGAGCAACAGATGAATTTATAAGAATTACCAATTATACTGTTTTTGGTGGCACAATTACCAGCAAAGCAATTGATAATTTTGGTGTTGGTACTAATGAAGTAAGTGAACTACAGCAAGATTATGAACTTAGATTTACAGGAGTTCTTGATACAATGACTCTCCCGGATGGAAGAACTTTTATCTACACTAAAAGCGGCGGATCAATGGCTACGATTTTCAGAATTCAGGGAGGCGACTTTACAGTTCATCCATCAAATACTACAGGAGTTAATGCTCCTTTCCAACTGAGAATACCATTTGAAGTTTGGAATGTTGAAGATTCTGAAAACGAATTCCAGGTTAATCTTACATTCAGGGATCGTTTACAAGATCATGCACCTGGAGGTGATAATCCTTTATATTCATGGAACCTGGTTAATAGAATGTATGGCATAATTGTAAACTCTCCTTACGATCCGAACCAGGTTATCCAGGTTGATGAAGGACCAGATGAATATAACGCTAATGCGACATGGGTTTTAGTATTTTGGGGAACCAACTATCACGCAGACGATGAAGTGAAAATAATATATTTAAATCCAATTGAACCTGGAGTTGATAAATTTACCTTTACTACTCCGCAGCCTGCAGATACAACTATTAAAGATTTCGATTTGAACAGTTACCATTTATTTCATAATTACCCTAATCCTTTTAACTCCACAACAATCATTAGTTTTTATCTCCCTTTTCAGGGCAGAGTAAAATTGGTGGTGTTCGATATATTAGGGCAGCGAGTTGCACAATTAGTTAATAGCGTAATGGAATCAGGAAAGTACGACATAGATTTTAATGCCAATAATCTTGCAAGCGGAGTGTACATATATCTGCTTAATGTGCAAGATAAATTTTTTAAAGCTAAAAAGATGTTGTTGATCAAATAAATAATAATTTCTCGGTACTAAGTCTCATCCTGGTACATAATATTTTAATTTCTTCAATTGCATGACATTTTTCTGACATTTCCATGACAACTAATGTATATCAAAGCTGTAGTTTGTTGCGCATATACAAAATTCCGTTTAATTAAGTATTAATATTTTTACTTTATTTCTAATTAACAAAAATAACGAGGTTTGCTATGAAAATGTCGACTATGTTTGTTTTAGTTGGAATATTTATCATTAATTCAGACATAATTCCACAAAAATCCTCCGGTAATTATTCTTACAACCCAACGGGTGAACCAAGTCACTCATATCTTAACCTTAACAATATCTCTACACAATTCTACAATAACGGTATATCAGATATTGACCCAACAGGAAACTCCGGTTTCAAATTCCCCAAGCAAACAGGAAAAACGGCAGTGTTTACTTCCGGATTGTTGTGGGGTGCAATGGTTCAAAGTGACCCTATTCCACGAGTTGGTGGTACTGCTTATCGAACAGGGTTACAAGGAGGAAAAATTCTTTCAAATGGTCAAGCAGAAGATCCTAATCTCCCCCATGTTAGAATTTACAGAGTGAGACCGGATGTTTATCCGGGAGGTCCTCAGGTTAATCTCTCGTGGGAAGCTTTTGATGAAGGAAAAACTCAAGCTGAAGTGAGAGCTCAATATGAATTAGATTGGATTGAATGGCGCGCAGTTGATGGTGCTCCATTTGATGATATTGATGCAAATGGAATCTATGACCCAAATTTTGATGTTCCGGGAATCCCGGGTGCGAGCCAAACAATTTGGTTCGTTGCTAACGATATGAATGCTGCTGTAACAAATAACCTTTACGGGGCACAACCAATCGGGCTTGAAATGCAGGTAACATATTGGGCATATGATTACAATATTTTTCTTGATAATGTTTATTTCAGAAAATACAGACTAATAAACAAAGGTTTCCAGCAAAACACTGTAGAAAATATGTACATATCAATGTGGTCTGACCCGGATATTGGAAATGCTGGTGATGACCTTGTTGGTTGTGATACAACCCTAAACCTTGCATATGCATATAATGCTTATGATTACGATGCTGTATACGATCCTTATCCGCCGCCTGCAGTTGGTTTCGATTTATTAAAAGGTCCGATTACCTCTAATAACGATACACTTGGGATGACTGCATACTATTTCTTTTTGGGAGGTGATCCTAATTGGGGCGATCCTCCTCAAGGGGATATACAGGGTTCCGTGGAGTTTTACAACTTTATGCAAGGAAGATATGGCCTTTCAGGTCAACCTTTTATAAGTCCTATCACAGGTCAAACAACTCCATTTGCTTTATCCGGAGATCCACTGACTGGAGAGGGTTGGATTGATGGTATTCAATATCCACCGGGAGATAGGAGAATGGGCCTTGCATCCGGTCCTTTCAATATGACGGTTGGAGATACGCAGGAAGTTGTAATTGCAGAAATTGCCGGGCTCGGTTCAGATCGATTGAATTCGTTAAGAGTATTAAAGTTTTATGATGTCATGACACAGGATGCTTTTAATAGCGGACTTAACTTAAATCCAGCACCAAAACCTCCAACACCCATTGTAACTGCAGACGACACTGACTGGATTATTGAATTCGACTGGGGATCGGATACAGCCTCTGTTAATGCTATTGAAAATTTCAACCAGGATGGTTTTACATTCCAGGGGTATAATGTTTACCAGCTCCCATTTGATTTTCCAATTAATGAAAACGCTTTTAGAATTGCAACTTATGATATTATTGATGGAATTACCGAAATCTACGGATTAGTAATTGACCCGGTAACCGGACTGCCAATTAATGGAATTCAACAGTACGGTTCCGATTCGGGGATTGAAAGAGAGTTTAGTACACATCACGATTATATTGAAAATGAGAATATGAAGGTGGGTAAAAAATATTATTTTGCAGTTACAGCATACACTTATAATTCCGATCCTCAGGCAAATCCAAATAATTCAGAAAGTCTAATTAATCTAATTGAAGTAGTGTTTTATGACAGCCTTCCCGGTGCTAATTACGGAGATTCCATAGTTGTAACCCATTCGGCAGGAATAGGCGATGGCAACGTCTTCGTTACTGTAGATAATCCCACTCAATTAACCGGAGACGATTACGAAGTCTCCTTTCATACCCAGCAGCAGATTAGGAACCAAAATGGTGACTGGGTACCAGCGAGTATAATAAGGAAAAATTTTAATCCTGATAACCCCGACACATTAACCGGAACAACAGTAGATATTGCTGCTGTATACGGACCAAATATTAATACTATTGATCTATTATTTCACTTAGAGGTAGTCCACCATTATTATGGTTATGCTGATGGTGTTACATTAACATTTCCCATAGGTACACAGATTGTTGAAGTACCTTGTGTTGTAGTAGGTGGTACTAATGCTGGGTATTGTGAACCCGTTGATATTTTAGGAAATGTTGTAAAAATAGGTGTTACCGACAACTCACAGACACAAGGTGGTCATTTCCATGAAGGTGGTGAAGATTGGATTGTAAGAGTAGATCCAGCCACTTACACTTTGCCTCTTTCTGTCGATTGGGAAGTTCACGATGACGGATATGCAGGTGGACAGAATGAGTTAGGTACTACAATTGTTGATTCAGTTGGATTTGCATCAAGATTAGCTAAACTCTGGAATCTGTTAGATGTTACAACCGGTGAACTGGTCTTGGAGGATGTCTCTATTGTTAATGGTATTGATCTCTTCCCTTCGAGAGAGGGTGACCCAATAGTTGCTCCAAATCCTATAGTGGATGGATTCCAGATTAACGCGGTTGTTAGCTATGATCCGCCTATAGAATTCTCATCACTGGAACTTTATTCACCTTCAGGATTAACTATTCTAACATCTAATTCCAACACTACAACTCTGGATATACAAAATTATACAATATTTGGTGGGGTTATTAGTAGTAAAGCTATCGATAATTTTGGTGTTGGAACTAATGAAGTAAGTGAACTCCAGCAGGACTATGAGTTGAGATTTACTGGTGTGCTTGATACAATGATCCTCCCTGATGGAAGAACTTTCATTTACACTGAAAGCGGCGGATCAATGGCAACGATTTTCAGAATTCAGGGTGGAGATTTTACGGTTCACCCATCAAACACTACTGGTGTAGCCGGTCCGTTCCTATTAAGAATACCATTTGAGGTTTGGAATGTGGAGGATCCTGAAAACAAATACCAGGTCAATCTAACTTTCAGGGATCGCTTACAAAATCATGGTCCAGGTGGTGATGATCCACTATATTCCTGGAATCTGGTTAACCGGATGTATTCAATTATTGTTAATTCACCTTATAACCCAACACAGGTAATACAAGTTGATGGTGGGCCAGATCCATTTAACGATCCCGCAACCTGGGTTCTCGTACACTATGGTACCAACTATCACCTGGATGATATTGTAACAATATTTTATAACGGTCCAATTCAGTTTGGAATTGATGAATTTACTTTCACAACACCTGATCCTGTTGTTTCTGTTGAAGATGAAACAATTCCAAACAGATATCAGGTTTTCCAGAACTATCCAAACCCGTTTAATCCAACAACAAGGATCCGTTTTACACTGCCTGAAAGGGCAATTGTTAAACTGGAAGTTTACGATATTCTTGGGCAGCGGGTTGCCCAACTTATAAATACAGAACTGCATGCAGGAAAACACGAAATAGAATTTGATGGAAGAAATCTTGCTAGCGGAATGTACATATATCTACTTAATGTGAAAGATAAATTTTTTGAAGCTAAGAAGATGATTTTACTCAAGTAGATTTGTAGGATAGTAACCACAATAGTTAATAATAAATTTTGAGCTCGTTAATTCGGGCTCATTTTTTTTGGGTGACAGTATTACCTTCTTAGTTGGTTACACAATTAATTAAAATGAATAAATTCATATTACTAAAACTCAATAACTTCATTGCCGTAACAAAGCTGGTTTACTCTTATTTCACCACGGACGGAATTAACAAGCTTTATCTCATCTGCTTTTAACAAATCCTCCAAATAAATTTCTTTTTCTTTAATATCATTCTTATTAAGTAAATAGCTGCGGTAAATCCCATTAAGTATTCCGCTTGTTAACGGCGGAGTGAACCAGCTATTCCCTTTTCTTATAAAGATATTAGTAATGCTTCCTTCTGCTACTTCATTTTTTTCGTTTAAGAAGATGACGTCAAAAAATCCTTTAGCAGAATATTTTTGATATTTAGCATCATACAATCTTCTGTTTGTAGTTTTGAAGTATTGAAACTTGTTCTGTGAATTTATTTTATTTTCCGAAACAACGATTTTAATATTTGTTGGAACGGATTCTAATTCAGAAGTTTCAATTTTAATTTTTCCCCATTTATTCAGGTTTATTTTTATTTTATATTTTTTACCATGTTCAAGTTCTACAATTTTATCATCAAAAGATTTCCTGATATTCCTTTCTTTAAAATTAAAGAGGAAAAATTCTGCAGATAATTTTAAACGTTCGAGGTGTTCTTCGAGAAATAATATTTTTCCATTTTCAAAGAGAACTGTTTCAAAAAGATCAAAGTAGTGTTCAGGCTTTGTTAAAAAATTACTTTTAAGCAATGTTTCCTCATACTCTTTTTGTGGTTCGCTATCCCATACAATACCAGCTCCAATTCCCAATTCTCCCCTGCTGGTTTTTTTATTCACAGTAAGAGTTCTTATGGCAACGTTGAAGTTCACTTTATCTTTATTAAATACACCAATCGAGCCGGTGTAGATTCCTCTCTCCTCTTTTTCAAGTTCATTAATAATTTCCATAGTTCTAATTTTAGGTGCACCTGTAATTGAGCCACAAGGAAATATATTCTTTATTACAGTACATAATGTTGCTTCTTTTTTTAATTTAGCTGTAATCGTGCTTACCATCTGGAATAACGATTCATATTTTTCTGTTGAAAAAATTTGCGGCACATAAACAGATCCATACTTAGCGATTTTTCCAAGATCATTTCTTATCAGATCGACTATCATCACATTCTCCGCACGGTTTTTTTTGCTGTTAACCATTTCCTGTTTTGTTATTAAATCAGATTCATGATTAAATCCCCTTTCGATTGTTCCCTTCATAGGCCTGGAGGAAATCTCATTCCTTTTTATAGAAAAGAACTTTTCCGGTGAAACCGAAATTATAAACTTATCATCATCATTAATAAAAGCTGAGTATTTACCGGATTGATTAAAAAGCAAATGTTGAAAAAAAGATTTATAAGAACCTGAAAAATTAAATTCTCCTTTAACCGTATAGTTTACCTGGTAAGTATCTCCTTCTCTAATGTAACTTTTGATTTTATTAATTTTCTTTTCAAACTTTTCCGGCGAAGTATTTAATTTGAAATCCGTAATGCTGTATTTGCTAATATCATCTTCATCAAATTCAATATCATCTGAATTCAAATGAATGATGTTTTTATCATCAAAGAAAAAAAACTGGATTAGTTTCTGTTCTTTACCGGTTAAATATTTTTCTAATTTCTTTTCAAATAAATAACCTGCTTCATAGTTAATTAAAGAGTAACCGGTTAATCCTTTCTGCAGGTATGTATCAATTAACTCAAGATGATTTTTTACATCTTTCTTTTTAGAAATTGTAATTATTTCAATCGGGTCGAGCAATAAGAAAGAATAACTATTAGGATAAAGTGGAGGTGTAATAAAAAATGCTGCGTGGTGCTTCGCTTCAACTTGCTTTATTATATCGCTTAATTTCATCTTTTCAGGAATATGAATTTTGCTTTACGAAATGCAAATGTAAGCAGAAACTTTCAAACTTTAAGAACATGATATTCCCACGTAGAACTGTAAAACCAACCAGGGCGGTAAAAAAGATATTAACTAAAAAAACCGAAACAATCGGGCTCTGCTTAACCCAGCGCTTATAATAATTACTTTCCTAAATGGTTATATTTAAAATGTTCATTTCTAATAACATTTAAAATAAATCAATTCTATTAGGAGAGTAACATGCCAACAACTAAAGAAAACTTAAGTGATGCTTTTGCAGGGGAAAGCCAGGCAAACCAGAAGTACCGTGCTTTTGCAAAATCTGCAGAAAAAGATGGATATCCGAATATTGCAAAATTATTCCGCACGACTGCAGAAGCAGAAAGAATTCACGCTGAAGGACATTTAAAAGCGATGGATTCAATCGGTTCAACAATTGATAATCTTAAAGCTGCAATTGCAGGTGAAACTTATGAAACTGTTGAAATGTACCCGCCAATGTTTAAGCAAGCTGAAGCAGATGATCATAAAGCAAAAAGAATGTTTAAAT
>CBEPPX010000039.1:0-10012 GCA_965511205.1 uncultured Ignavibacteriales bacterium
TTACGAAAACAAAGCTCGTACAGACAGTGATCCAAAAATTTTCGTTAAGCAGCTGAATAAATTAATTGAATCGGTGGGAAGAAAAGTTGGTAACACAAAAGGGCATTCATTAAAAGTAAAGGAAGAAGCTTAATTTTCTTGTTATTTTATTTCCTTATAAAATTTCTCCACCAAAATTTATTTGGGAATATCCAAAACTTATTAGTACTCTCCCTCATAATCTTTTTTCAGTTCAGCCATGCTTTGGGGATCACCTATAATTGTTAATCTATCACCTTCAAGAATAACTGTGCTTCCCTTTGGAACAATTGTTTGACCCTGTCTTCGTAAAATAGCAACCAGGCAGCCTTCAGGAAATCGTATATCCTTCAGTGCTTTATCAATTAGAACATCACTCGAGCTGTCGCGTTCTACAAGCAGTGAAAGCAGCCGGTCTTCGTGCAGCACTGCTTCTTTCAGTTCCTGTTCATCATTTGCACTCTGCCATTCTTCTACAAATCCATCTTCTTCAACTCTTCCTGCAATCTGTGCTAAAATTCTTAAATGTTGTGTGGGGTCTTTTTCAGGACTTACTAAAAAGAAAATTGCACCTACATCAGCTTCATCTTCATCATCGTGGTCTTTAAGTGGATCTCTAAATTTAATATGTATTCCCTCCCTTCCCCTGGCTAAAACCAATTCTGCATGATCTAATCCTCTTAACCTGAGGTGAGGGAGAGCAATACCATGAGTAACGGGAGTTGCACCCATTCTTGTTCCATCTAAAAACATCTTCTCAATTTCCGAAGGTGTGCTATCAACAAACTGTGATATCCATTCGGAAGCTTTACGTACTGCGGTTTCAAAGACTTCTTTTTCTTTATAATCAATAACAAAACTCCTTGTAACAATTTCATTAAAAGGATCCGATTCCCGTAATCCCTTTTCTTTAAGAATTCCCCTAAGCTCTGTATCCAGCCCGTCAAATCGCTGTCTGCCCAGCCGTTCAAACAAGTGATAAATTGCACCTGTGCGTACAACTTTGTTCCGTGCGTAGTACCAGTACCACGCTGCGCCAACAGCAATAAGCCCAAGGCTGAACAGAAACGGTAAAATTCCCATTTGATAAATCAGAATAAATGGAAGTATTATTCCTAACAAATGCAGCCATGGATAAAGAGGAGATTTGAACCCGGGATCATAAGCTTCAATTTTGCTTTCGCGTATAATAATTACTGCAAGGCAGATGAACGCAAAAACAAGTAGCTGGAATGAGCTTGCCAGCTTTGCAATTCCAATTGGATCAAGAAACAACAAAATTATGATGATAGTTCCTATTGTCACAAGGATTGCAAAGAAAGGTGTGCCCCATCTGCTTAGTTTCTGGAAAAACCTTGGAAGAAGATGATCCCTGCTTAAAGCCAGCGGGTAGCGTGATGCAGCAAGGGTTCCGCCATTAGCAACAGATATAAAAGCAAACATTGCAGCTAAAGAAAGAAGTATTACACCGACATCGCCAAAAATATATTTTGCGGCAGTGGCTACAGGAGTAAGATCACCCTTGAGTTCTTCCATAGGAATAATACCCACCATAACTATTGTTCCTAATAAATAGATTATAACTGCACTGCCAATTGCAAGAAAAATTCCCAAAGGAAGATTGCGTTCAGGATTTTTTACCTCTTCTGAAAGAGATGCAATGTTTGTAATTCCAACATAGCTTATATAAACTAATCCTGCTGCAGAAAGAATTGACGACCAGCCGGAGGAAAGAAAACCACTAAAATTTACCTCGCTTATTTTCGGAACTCCGCCGCCAATAAAAATAAGGAGTAAAAAAAGAAGCATAGTAATTAAAACAACCTGCAACTTTCCACTTCGCTTCGAACCAAAAGTACTTAGCATTCCCAGCACAAAAGCAATTAATATTGCCACTGGAACAATTTCCACCGTAGGAAAAAACAAATTGATGTAAGCACCCATTCCAATAAGTGCAAACGAAACTTTTAATACTAACGCTGCCCATGTACCAAATCCGCCAATCGTTCCAACCATTGGTCCCATTGTACGATCGAGGAAATAATAAACACCTCCTGCTCTTGGCATTGCAGTTCCAAGTTCAATTATGCTAAGCATTGCAGGGATAAGCGGAATTACAGCGATTAAATAAGCCAGCGGTAGTGCGGCTCCGGCTTCCACAGCTGCCAACCCAGGTAACAGGAAGAACCCTGCACTCAATGTAGTTCCTGCAGCTATTGCGTATACGTGAAACAGAGTCAGCTCTTTTTTAAGTCTTCGTTTTGGTTTTTCAATCATAAAATAAATGTAATCAAAAAAGTGTTATTGAAAAAACACCTGTAGTGTTGCTCTGCTATTTTTTATCGAAATTCTTTTTCATCAAAAATAATGGAAGTGGTTGATTTAAAACCCAGGGGTGAGATGAAAAATTGTCATTAATAATCTCTAGGTTTAAGCTTTATTATCCACCCGGCGCCAGAGTTGCTGCTAAATGAGAAATCGACCATAAAACTATAATAGTCGATAAATTTGCAAGTAATACTTTAAGTCATTTTGTTTAATCTTTGTATTGTATTTACTTAACGTCTACTCTAACTTTGTATTATAAATGCTATGTTAAATAAAGAATGAGGTGTCACTTGAAGTCATTTTCAATAGTGTTTCTAATTTTACTAGTGGTTGGTTTGTTAGGATTTACAGTAGTCAATAATAACAATGGAATCGAAGAGGTAATATTAGTTGTTGATGAATTCATCCCAGTTACAGTAAAAGAGAGCACTGTTAAAACTTCGGTGGTTGAGCTTATAGACCGTGGAACAATGAAAGCTTCCTGGTATGGTTCCAGGTTTCACGGAAAAAAGACTGCAAATGGTGAAATTTATGATCAAATGGCTTATACTGCGGCTCATAAATCATTAAAGTTTGGAACGCTGCTTAAGCTTACAAATACAAAATCGGGGAAATCGCTGGTTGTTAGGATAAACGACCGCGGACCTTACATTCCAATGCGCCAGTTGGATCTTTCCAAAGCTGCGGCTATTGAACTAGGTGTAATTGCAAACGGTATTGCGAGATTAAAAGTTGAAGAGATAAACCTGAACGGAATTAATAACCCTATTGTAACGGTAAATTAAAATTTTTCCATATCCCTTTCCTGAAATGCCCGGCAATAGTGTCGGGCTTTTTTATACCCAAAATTAATTAATTCAACCTAATTTTATAAATTTGAAATATGCTTTGATTAAAGTGAGAAACAAATCCTATCTTGGTTAACTCTTTTTTGAAAGATCTTAATCCTTAATACGTTTATATGATATTATATAAAGGGAAATCGTCAAAAAAGTTGGTGAGCATATTGAATCAGGGAGAAGTATTGTTGTTTCTCTAACTGATCCCTATATAGAAGTAGCAATAAAATCAAAAAGTAGAAATGCAATCAAATCCAAATATAACTAATTCATCTGGCACCACTGGTTTAGGGACAAAATATGGTTTCCAGAAATTGAATTCGAAGGATGAAATCACCCGCTTTTATATTTCACATTTTGTAAGAGATGCTTTTCTTATATTGCTCGGTATTGCCTCAGCTGGTTTTGGGTTGAAAGGATTCCTAATTCCAAACTCATTTATAGATGGTGGCGTTACAGGAATATCGTTACTAACTGAACAGGTAACAGGAATTTCTTTATCAATTTTATTAGTGATCATTAATCTTCCATTCATCATAGTTGGTTACTCACAAATCAGTAGAGCTTTCGCCATTAAAAGTATTGCCGCAATTGTGGGTCTTGCTTTTGCAGTGTATTTTATACCATATCCTGTAATTACTACAGATAAACTTCTAATAGCAATTTTTGGTGGTTTTTTTCTGGGGCTTGGGATTGGTTTGTCAATGAGAGGCGGAGCAGTTATAGATGGAACGGAGGTACTGGCAGTTTCCCTTAGTAAAAGAACAGGGCTCACAATAGGTGATATAATATTAATTTTTAATACCATTATTTTTATGTTTGGAGCTTATATTTTATCCGTTGAAATTGCTCTTTATGCTATACTAACATATTTAGCAGCATCAAGAACTGTTGATTTCATTATTGAAGGCGTTGAGGAATATACAGGAGTTACTATTGTTTCAGGTAAGAGTAATGAAATCAGGCTAGCTATTATTGATAATATGGGCCGGGGAGTTACTCTATACGATGGGAATCACGGTTACGGTAAAAACCGGGATGAGTTGCAGCATGTGGATATAGTTTATACTGTAATAACACGGCTTGAACTCTCAAAGCTGAAACGAGAGATAGATAAAATTGACCCGGATGCTTTTATAATAATGAATAGTATAAAAGATGTCCATGGCGGAATGATAAAAAAAAGACCATTTAAAAAATAAATTGCACACATTGATAATTTATTAACTAACAATTATTAGAATGAAACTAAATATTGGCTGCGGAAAAGATATTAAGGAAGGATATGTTAATCTTGATGTTGTGGATTACGGTGGAAACCAGATTCATGATCTAAACAAATTTCCCTATCCATTTGAAGAGAACAGTTTCGATGAAGTATTTGCATCACATATTCTTGAGCACCTTGATAACTTCCACAATTACATTACTGAGATCTACAGGATACTAAAACCAGGCGGATTATTAATCGTCTATGCCCCTTTCTTTCTTAATACAAAATATTTTGGTGAGCCGGATCATAAAATTCCTTTCTCTATAAGAACCTTCGATAATTATGAGTACATCGGAAACAGGAAATTGAAATTTTACGAAAAGTGGAAACTCAATCATCGAACCAACTATGAGGGGAAGGCAAAGTTTGAAGTGTTGGAAAAAAAGTTTATTACATCACATTTTTCAATTTTAAAATGGATGGATTTTATTGTTAATCTTGAGCCGGTAGTTTATGAAAGATTTTTTGCGGGAATCTTTTCACCTGAAGAAGTTTACTTTAGATTAAAAGCGATTAAGTCGAAAAACGAAAGACGCTAGCCGTAAGACGGTAGAAGTCAATCGTAATTGTATAAACTCCAATCGTAAAAATCATCGTCCTATTTTATTTCACAATTTATTTAATAATGGTAATTCGATTTTCTTAAATATTTAAAAAAATTTTTACTAAATTTGTTTGATATTATTTAATAAAAGAAAGTGGTATGAAAATTTTACAAAAATTAATTTTTCCGGTTTTGCTGTTGGCTGTTATTATTCTAGTCTACACAGTTTACTTTTCTCCAAGCAAGGGCTTAGGATCTTTCTCAGATTTTGATCCGAACAACAATGCGGTTAAAGATATAAAAGTCACAGTTGTTTTGGATAAAGGTGTAAATAATGATTCACATGGAGGTGTAGTCTTTTATGCAGCTGATAAAGACAATAATGTTATTGTTGTTAATGCTGATAAGGTTTCTTTAGATATCGAATCTGCCGAGATTGTTATTTTGAGAGGACACATGAGCCAGAACAACAGTTTTCATGCACACGATGTAGTAGCAGATTAAAAAGAATGAACAAATTTGCTCTCGTATCAAACTATGAACCATCCGGCGATCAACCCAATGCTATAAAAGAACTTGTTGAAGGTATTAACAGGGGTGATAAATTTCAAACTCTGCTTGGAGTAACAGGCAGCGGAAAGACTTTTACAATCTCTAACGTTATTCAGCAGGTTAACAAACCTGTGCTGGTTATCTCCCATAACAAAACCCTCGCTGCACAGCTTTACTCAGAGTTTAAAAGTTTCTTCCCTAAAAACGCTGTTGAGTTTTTCATCAGCTACTACGATTACTACCAGCCGGAAGCTTACGTTGTTAGAAGCGATCTCTATATCGAAAAAGACTTTTCTATTAATGAAGAAATTGACCGCCTTCGCTTAAAAGCTACCACTTCATTAATTGAAGGGCGATCCGATGTGCTGGTTGTTGCAAGTGTAAGCTGCATTTACGGAATAGGTGCACCGCAGGAATATGCAGACCAGATTATGTTTGTAAGAAAAGGAGAAAAGCTTGACAGGAAAAAATTCTTAAGAAACCTTATTGATATTCATTTTGTTAGAAACGATGTAGAATTCACCCGCGGAACATTCCGCGCAAGAGGAGATGTTGTTGAGATAATTCCTGCTTACCAGTATGAAGAAGCATTAAGAATTGAGTTCTGGGATGATGATGTAGAACGGCTCTCAATTATAGATTCAACAACCGGTAAAGTGCTGCAGGAAATTGATTCGGCGCCTATTTACCCTGCAAAATATTTTGTTACAGACAGGGATAAACTTCAAAAGGCAGTTTATAATATTGACCTTGAACTTGAGGAACAGCTTAAATATTTCAGATCGGAAGAAAAATATTTAGAAGCACAAAGAATTGAACAACGTACACGTTTTGATATTGAAATGATGAAAGAGATCGGTTACTGTTCCGGGATTGAAAATTACTCACGCCACATGGATGCCAGACCACCCGGATCAAGACCCTACACTTTGTTCGATTATTTTTCAAAAGATTTTTTATTAATAATAGATGAATCACATGTAACCATTCCGCAATTGAGAGCAATGTATAACGGCGATAAAAAAAGGAAGGGTACTTTAGTTGAATATGGATTTCGCCTGCCTTCAGCGCTTGATAACAGACCTATGAAGTTTGAGGAATTTGAAGGTATGATTAACCAGGTAATTTTTGTTGGAGCTACACCTTCCGATTACGAATTGGAAAAAAGCGGCGGTGTAATTGTTGAGCAGATCATTCGTCCAACCGGTTTGCTTGATCCTCCAATTGAAGTGCGTCCAATAACCGGGCAGATTGATGATCTTATTGCGGAGATAAGAAAAAGAACTGAAAAAAAGGAACGTACGCTTGTTACAACCCTTACTAAAAAGATGGCTGAAGACCTTGCAGATTATTTAGATAAAATTGGTGTGCTGGTAAGATATATCCACAGCGATATAGATTCGCTCGAGAGAGTTGAGATTCTCCGCGATCTTCGTTTAGGTGAATTTGATGTGCTTGTTGGGGTAAATCTTTTAAGAGAAGGATTGGATCTTCCTGAAGTTTCGCTGGTTGCAATTATTGATGCAGATAAAGAAGGGTTTCTTCGAAGTGAAAAATCGTTGATGCAGGTTGCAGGCAGAACTGCACGAAATGTAAATGGTAAAGTTATTATGTATGCTAATGTCATCACTAAATCCATGCAAAAAACAATAAGCGAAACAAACAGGCGAAGGATAATTCAAAAAGAATATAATGAGAAGAATAATATAAAACCTGTTACCATCTATAAGAGTACAGAAGAGATTCTAAACTCAACCTCAATTGCAGATATGCGAAAGAAAGATGATAAAGAAGATTACGGATTTGCAAAAGTAGCGGAACCAATATTGAAGTATATGGATAAAGAGCAAAAGCAAGATTTGATTGAGCAGTTACGCGAACAGATGCATGAAGCAGCAAAAGATTTGGAGTTTGAAAAGGCAGCTTCTATAAGAGATGAGATTGCTAAGCTGGAGAAGATGGTGAAATCCTAATGTTATTCTTCATCCCGATTAATCGGGATGAAGAATCTATTTTATAATTTGTTGAGATTCTTCACTTCGCTCAGAATGACACCGAGTTATAATTCTATTCTATCCTCCGCGTAATCCTCTTCGGTTTCAGAAACTCTAACCATAATTGCCTTTACATTTGCAGGAAGATCAGCTGATTTGATTTTATTTAAAAGATATTTGCAAATATTTTCTGCAGTCGATTCGAAATCAACCACAACTTTTTTTGAGTTTAGCTTATCTAAAAATTCTATTGTAAGCTTATCATCTTTGTTAACAAGGAAAGCGTGATCAAGTTTTTCAATTATAGGATTGACTATTTTTTCAACATCGTAATAATCTATCACCATTCCGTTTTTATCAAGCTCTCCTTCAAACTCAACTAACATTTTATATGAGTGCCCGTGTATGTTTTTACACTGCCCGAAATGTTCAGGCAGGCGGTGCCCCATTTCCCATTTAAATTCTTTACCTATTTTCATCATACTCCTTTTGTTTCTGGGTGCCAGATAAATTTATGCATCTGCAATTGAAATCTTACTTCCAGTTTATCTTCTAAAATCCAATTAACTAATGTTAACGGTTCAAGCTTGCCGAACACAACCGAGGCAAGTAGGGCACACTTATTTTGTAAATCATATTTACTGAAGATATCTTTCATCCAATCATAATCTTCGCGGTTACCTATTACAAATTTTACTTCATCATCTTTTTTAAGATGATCTACATTTTCATATAAATTTTTATCCATCATTCCACTAGATGGACATTTCAAATCCATAATTATCTTAACACGTTTATCAACTTCCTTTATCGGCATATTTCCTGCAGTTTCCAGCATTACACTAAAACCTTCATCGCATAACTTTTTCATCAGCTCACAACTTTCATCCTGCATGAGCGGTTCGCCGCCTGTAACTTCTACAAGCTTGCAGTTGTATTTTTTCACCTCTTCAATTATTTCATCAACCGACCTCTCTTTTCCTTCAAAAAACGCATATTCCGTGTCACAGTAAGTACAGCGGAGGTTACACCCGGTTAATCGAATAAATACGCACTGAAGCCCGGCATTGGTGCTTTCGCCCTGTATTGAGTGATATATTTCATTCACTTTTAACATAAAAAGCAGGATTTTAAGCTATAATTGAAGAAATTGAGGAGTAAAAATACTAAACTAATATTTGACTTCAAATGACCAAATATCTATATTTTGTGTTCGTTTTTTTAGAAATTTACAACAGGATAACTACTTAATGGCAAACCATAAATCGGCAAAGAAGAGAATACGTACGTCAGAGAGAAAACGTGTGGCTAATAAGAATGCATCATCTAAAATTAAATCGAGTTTAAAGAAAGTGTTTGATTCTAAGAATAAAGAAGAAGCAGAAAAGTTATATAAAGATGCGGTGGGTTTATTGGATAAGAACTCTACGAAAAACAGGATCCCGAAGAATAATGCTTCCAGAAAAAAATCACAGCTTACAAAACACGTAAATAGTTTAAAGCCAGCCGAAACTGAAACTAAAGAGTAAGCGGAAATAAAATCAAAGTTTTGATAAGAAGCTCTTCAATTGAAGAGCTTTTTTATTGTCTAAACCTGCTTATTGGATTTAATCATACTTTCCGGTGAAAGTATTTTATCAAGCTCCTCTTTAGAAAGAAGTTTCCTCTCCAGAACCAGTTCATAAACGCTTTTATTTTTTTCCAGTGCTTCCTTGGCTAATGAAGTTGAGGTTTCATAACCTAAAATTGGATTTAAAGCAGTTACTAACCCGATGCTGTTTTCAACCAATTGTTTACAATGATCCTTATTCGCCGTGAGATCATTTATGCACTTATAAACAAGAGTTTCCATTCCATTCTTCAGCATCTCTATAGATTCAAACAGACTTTGAACAATAACCGGTTCAAAAACATTTAACTCTAACTGACCACCTTCTGCTGCTATTGTTACTGTTAAATCATTACCTATAACTTTAAACGCAATTTGATTTACAACTTCGGGAATAACAGGATTAACTTTACCCGGCATAATTGATGAACCCGGCTGCATAGGAGGAAGATTGATTTCGTTTAATCCTGCGCGCGGACCCGATGAAAGCAAGCGAAGATCGTTGCACATTTTTGATAATTTTATTGCCAATCTTTTTACGGCAGAGGAATACATTACAAAAGCTCCCGTATCCTGCGTGGCTTCAACAAGATTTCCCGCAAGTTTTATATCAAGATTTGTAATATTTCTTAAATGATGAATGCATTTTTCACTGTAACCGGGTTCAGCGTTTATACCTGTACCGATTGCTGTAGCTCCCATGTTCACTTCTAAGAATAAATTGACGTTCTCTTCAAGTCTTGCAACTTCTTCTTCGAAAGTAGCTGCATACGCTTCGAAGGACTGACCAAGAGTCATCGGAACAGCATCCTGGAGCTGGGTTCTTCCCATTTTAATTACATCAGAAAATTCATT
>CBEPPX010000040.1:0-9616 GCA_965511205.1 uncultured Ignavibacteriales bacterium
ATTTTTTTGCTGAACAATATTTTCAAGGACTTCCTTGGTTAATCTTATCTCTTCATTTTCAAACTCCTGCATAACAGCCGATTCAAAAATGCTAAGCATTATCCTAGCATCACCGCCTGATAAGTATAGAAGAAAATCTTCATTAAGTTCTTTTATTTTTAATTGAGATATAAACTCATCATTCTTAATTGCATTGTGAAGAATTTCCAGTAAATCTTTTGCAGACAGTTCATTTAAAACATAAATCCTTGCACGGGAGCGGAGTGCAGGTATAACTTCGAAGGAAGGATTTTCGGTTGTAGCACCAATTAAATTAATTATCCCCGATTCAACAGAGTGGAGTAATGCATCCTGCTGCGCTTTATTGAATCGATGAATCTCATCAATAAAAAGAATTGTACTTTTTTTTATAAGTTCGTTCCTCGATGCAATTTCGATTATGCTTCGAACATCCTTAACCCCCGATGATACAGCACTTATCTGGTGAAATTCTGCGTTGGTTTCTTCTGCAATTATTCTTGCAAGGGTTGTCTTTCCGGTTCCGGGAGGTCCCCATAAAATAAATGATGAAATGGTATCGTTATCAATCATCAACCTTATCGGTTTCCCTTCACCAACGAGATGTTCCTGTCCGTTAAATTCAGTTAGCGATTTTGGTCTTATTCTTTCGGCAAGCGGAGTGGATGGGATCATCTTTTTGTTCATTACATTTTCTATTTTTCATTCACATCAATTTTCACTTCGTTTTCTCTCATCATATCATATTCTTCCCTTGCTGTTCTTTCTATCTTTGCAGGAATTTTGTTCTTCAGCGAATCAATTTCATTTTGAAGCCGCACGTTCTCTTCTTTTAATGTTTCAATCTGCATATTGATGGATTCGAGTTCGCCCTTAATTTTAGAATACTTCAGCAGCCCGTATTCATTAAACAGAATGTAGGAAACACCTATTATAACAACCACGAAGAAAGTATAAAGAACAATTTTCTTTTTTTTATTTCCAGCCATCAGAGTGCTTGCTTAATAATCATTTCAATCAATTCTTCAAACGAAATTCCAACTTCTTTAGCCATTTTAGGTACAAGACTTGTGGAGGTCATTCCCGGTAGAGTGTTTACTTCAAGACAAAATGATTCGTTCTTTTCATTCAATCTAAAATCAACTCTGCCGTAGCTTTCACATTGTAATGAATTAAATGCAATTAATGCCTGCTCCTGGATCGACTTAAATACATCTTCAGGAATATCTGCTGGAACAATATAGTTGCTCATCCCAGGTGTGTACTTGCGTTCGTAATCATAAAATCCATCCTTCGGAATAATTTCCAAAACAGGCAGTGCTTCTTTTCCAAGTATTGCAACTGTAATTTCGCGCCCTGGTATGTATTCTTCAATTAGTGCTTTATCCGAAAATGTTAGAGCAAGTTGCACAGCTTCTTCAATTTTACTTTCCTCTTCAACAATAGTTAATCCAACTGTAGAACCCTGATCATTAGATTTAATAACGCATGGCAATCCAATTTCAGAAACAATTTGCTGGTTGAGTTTTTCATCATTTTTATTTTGATTAGTAACAACCAGCCAATTTGCAGTGTTAACTCCCGCTTCTTTAAAAATGATTTTAGATAAAGCTTTATCCATGGCAAGCGCTGATGCAAGGACTTTAGAACCGGTATATTTTAATCCTCTTAATTCTAAAAGGGATTGCATTGTTCCATCCTCTGCCCACTTACCATGCAATGCAGAAAACACAACTTCAACATCATCAAATAATTCTGAATTTATTGCTTCAACACAATTACGATTCGATATTTCAGCATAATCCTGCGAAGAAAAAAACAATTCCGTTTGCGTCGGCTGATTTATTCCATAAGCAGGATCAACAAGCACTGTTGGGTATTGAAGAGATAAAAGCGCTTTATAAATTCCTTCGCCGGACATTTTGGAAACTTCACGTTCGGGTGAAGTTCCTCCTACTAAAAGAGCAACTTTAGGCTTTGCACCAACCATAATTTTTATAACTTAAAATTGATGTTAAAATTAATCAAATACGTTTCGTGGATCCTGCGTTATTCCATAAGTTTCTTCAGAAATATCAAGCAGTTTTCTTACATCTTCCTTAGAAAGCTCTTTAGCATTACCAAGCATTTTAGCTTTGTATAATGTTTCGGCAGCATGTTCCAGTTTTTCCATTTTGTAATAAGCATCATCCAGGTTTTTACCAAGTGTTAAAGCGCCATGGTTTTCCAGCAAAAAAGCCCACGCATAATCAATATGAGGATCGAGACTTCGGGGAAGATCTTCAGTAGATGGTGTTCCGTAACGGCATAGAGGAACTTTTCCTAAAGTAAGTATAACTTCAGGGAAATAATGTTTGACCATTCCTTCGCCTTGCATACTGAAAGCAGTGGAATGAACCGGGTGACAATGTACTACTGCATTAACATCGCGCCGTTTTGAGTATGCATAAAGATGAAGCTTGAACTCTGTTGTTATTCTGCCTTCTCCCTTTAAAGGTTTGCCGTTAAAATCAAATTCAAGAATATCACTTGCAGTAACATCACCTTTGCAAATACCTGAGCGGGTAATTAAAATAGTGTTATCAGATGTGATTGCCGAAACGTTGCCATCCGTTGCAGCAACAAAACCTCTTTCATAAACTTTATGGCAGATTGATATCAGTTTTTCCCGGTCCTGCATTTCTCTTCCAGTTGTTCCATTAGTTGCAGATTGATCAGCCCATCCTCCCCGGTTATTAGTGGAGTTTCTCCTTTAAGGAAAGATTTTTGAACTGACCGTAATAAGTAAACTAATTTATTCCCACGTTTTCTAAAGCTTTTTTTCGCTTCACCTTCAAGCTGAATTGTTAATTTGGAGGGGAGAGTTTTTACACCAATTAATTTTTCAATACTGATAGCTCCTTTGTCTCCCAGAATTTCGATCCTGTTAAATGCTTTTTTATTATTGTAAGAAACATTAAATATTCCATAGCCGCCTTTTTCAAACTTAACTACTCCAATAGCAATATCTTCAACCTCAGATTGATAAACAACGTTATCGGTATAACCATTAATTTCATTAATTTCTCCACCAATAAATCTAAGCAGATCGATCATGTGAGTTCCAAGATCTCTAAGGGCGCCGCCGCCGCTAAGTGCTTTGTTGAAACGGAAATTATTTCCGGGTGGAAAATCGATATTGAAATTAACTGTAAGTGAAACAAGCTTACCGATTGTTCGGTTACTAATAAGTTCTTTAGCTTTTACTATATGAGGATGAAACCTGTGAATGTAATTTACTGCCAGGGACACATTATTCTGTTTGCAGGCTTCCACCATTTCAGCTGCCTGCTTGCTGCTAAGAGCCAAAGGTTTTTCACATAAAATATTCTTACCGGCTTCGGAAGCTTTTAATACCTGCTCATAATGGTCTGCATTTACACTTGAAATAAAAACAAAATTGATATCTGATTTAAGAAACTTATCATAATGATCATAGTAGCCGGCAACACCCGATTTTTCAGCAAGTTCTTTTGCCCGGGAAATTTTATGGCTGTAAACTGAGTGGATTACACTTTTTCTTAAAAATGTGAGGGTTGGAATAAAGGTATGCTCGGCATATCTGCCGCATCCGGCAATTCCCCAATTTATTTTTTTTACACCAGGCTTTTTAAGTTTATGCATCTGAGACTAATTGATTTGGAAAAATATACAGGATTATTTTATTGTAAATCAGTTTAAAGGCTGCAATATTTAACTAAGCTGTTTTCTTAAACATCTTTAAACGCTCCAGCAGCATACTTATTGGTTTAGAATTCAACATAATATAGAAATGGACACTGGGTACATTTTCATCCAACAATTGTTTAACCTGGTTTACAGACCATTCAACACCAATTTTAAGAACATCTTCAGGCTTAGCAGCTTCAACTTCATCAGCAAGTTCTGTAGGAATAGTAACATGAAAATTTTTAGGGATTGAATGAAGCTGTGATTTTGAGGTTAATATTTTTAATCCAGGAATTATAGGAATATCTATCCCGGCTTCGCGGCAAAGTTTTACATAATCAAAATAGTGTTTATTATCATAAAACATCTGGGTAACAATATAATCAGCACCAGCATCAGCTTTTTGTTTTGCATACCTTACATCCGATTTCAAATTCGGAGCTTCGAAGTGTTTTTCGGAATAACCGCCAACGCCAACACAAAAATTAGTGGCTTTTGCATCGAGCAGGTTTTCTTCCAGATATTTACCATTATTCATATCAACAATCTGCTTAACAAGGTCAAGCGAATGATCATTAATACTTTTGCCAGGTGGTACAGGTTTATCGTACCCGCTATCATCGCCCCTAATTGCTAAAACATTATCGATTGCCAGGTAGTTAAGTTCAATTAAAAAATCTTCAGTCTCTTCGCGGGTAAATCCTTTAACAAGAATGTGCGGCACTGCATCAACATTATATTTATTCTGAATAAGTGCACATATTCCAAGTGTGCCGGGTCTTTTCCTTTTGACTTTTTTCTTTATCCCGTCAGCAGTTTCATCATAAACAACTTCTGCTGAATGACTTGTAATATCGATGAACGGGGGTTTGTATTTTATCAGCTCATCCAGCACTGCCAGCACATCTTTTATATCGCCTCCACGCTTTGGAGGTATTAATTCAAAACTGATCAGAGGCTCTTTGGCATTCATCAAGTGATCTATAACTCTCATATATTCCTTATCTAATCAATAATTGGTTGATTACAAATATATATAAACTTTAGAATAATTAAACTCTATATTAGTAAGAATTAGAAGGGGAAGAGATTAAGCAGCTTTTTGTTTTTTCTGATTGATGATTCATCTGTCTTTATCTTCATATATTTTCCTTCAAGCCACATCCTTGTCATATCGGAGTAATGATCGCTCATCACATTTCCTGATTGCCCGGTTGTAAGTATCAAATAAAATTCATCAGGATTAGCGAAATCGAAAATGAAACGCATACCGGGGCCAAGTTCATTCTCAAACGGTTCATGCTTAAAGCGTGAAAATTTATCTATGCTTTCTGAAAATGTGTACTCTGTATTAAATATAGTTGTACCATCACCGCTCACCTGGTAAGGACCTATATCAATTAATCCATCTAACAAACTAAATATACCGCTAAACGGATGTTTAAAAGTTACGGTATGAACTTTTCCCCATTGCCAATCCTTTAAATCGCTGCCAAAATTAATCTCCAACTCATCCAAGGCATCAACCAGACTCTTCCTAATTATTTCATCTCTATTCTCCCTGTTATTCGTTTTAATATCATCGAACCAATTTGAGTTGGGTTTTTCCAGCAACTCTAGGATGTTTCTGTATGGAACATTTACGAGAAAAACATATTGATTGTATAAATCACTACCCATTTCATCCAGGTAAGTGTTTTTTAGAAGCTTATCTAAAAAATTTAAATATATCGTCGGAGTCTGGCTAAACTTGTCTAACTTAAAATTCCAATCTGTAAACAACTCTAAAGAGAGTTTTAAATTATCATCCATTATATTTATTTCTTCAAAAGCTTTCAATATATAATCAACTATTAAGACGGCATATGGAGATGTTATATCCATCTGGTAATTCATAAAATCTTGGGCAGTATGCTTTTTTTGTGACTTGAGAAGTTGAGTTATTCTATCAATTCTTGAGTGAGGTCCCCACAGGTTTGTTATATGGTACTTAAAATCCTTGATTGTTTTGTTGTTTGCAGATGCAATATAATTTTCAGCTGGATTAAAAAGTGATGGCAATTCATCCCTGTCAATCATACTCTTCCAATCGAATTGAGAATTAGAACCATCGAACGCAAATGTCGTTGTGTTTGTTTCTCTAAGAGGAAGTGCTCCACCAAAAACATAACCGATATTGTTTTTGGCATCAGCATAAACAAAATTTTGACCGGGAATATTAAATTTATGAACAGCCGTTTTAAATTCATTCCAGTTCCCAGCTTTATTTATTCCCAGGAAGGCATCCATTTCATCACTAAACTCGTTACCAAGCCATCGCATACTAATCACCGGATACTTTCTTTCTTCACGGTTGAAGACAAAAGTATAAGGGTGAATTTCAGAAATGATGGGTCCACGATGGGTCTCTTTAATTATAATCGGTACTACTTCAGAATCTTTAACTTGAATGGTATCCACAATAATATTTAAATCATTCCATTCTCCATCCAGAAAATATTTTGTGCCAGATGTATCAACAGTTTCATAATAAAAATCAGCATCATCACTCATAATATTTGTTAATGTCCAGGCAATGTTCTCGTTTTTGCCAATAGCAATTCCGGGAACTCCTGGTAAGCTCACACCTGCAACATTCCAAGTTGGACTCTTTATAACCGCAGCATACCAAAGACCCGGTACTCTAAAAGCGAGGTGTGGATCGTTTGCAATAATAGGTTTGCCCGATACAGATAAATTTGAATTTACAACCCAACTATTTGATCCCACCTGGGTTCCTTTCATCCCCATAAATTTTCTGAATGCTTTATCTGTTTCAATAAAAGAATTATTTAATTGAGCAAAATCTTTAATTCCTTCGGGAATGATTGTTGGGGCATTTTCGGGGTAATCCGGCAATACTTCTTTTACTTTTTCTTCCCCAAGTTTCTGAACCAATTCTGTGAACGCCAAATCAGTCCACCAGCTTAAATTTAGCTCCCAGGCCATCATTCTAATAACAATTAAACTATGCACAGGTTGCCATTCATAAGGTTGATAATCAAGCACATCAAATTCAAATGAATATTTATTCTTCTTTTCTGATATATAAAAATTCACTCCTTTAGAATATGCTTTGAGCAAGGTCAACACTTCGGGATTCATTTTTTCTTCAATCATTTTGGCTGTTCTATATATCCCAACAGTTTTGAACATTTTATCAAATGGAATAGTCTCTTTCCCGAAAATTTCACTTAATCTTCCTTCACCGGCTCTTCGAATCAAATCCATTGAAAACATTCTCTCTTGTGCATGAAGGAATCCCAAAGCAAATGCGGCATCTACATCATTGTTTGCAAAAATGTAAGGCACCGCAAGGCTATCAAAATAAACTTCTACATTTTCTTTTAATCCTGTTGCTTTAAATTCACCTTCATAAACAGGAAGTGAAGTATTCAGCATCCTGTACATAACATAACCGCCGATAAGAAAAATTATCAGCAGCGATGCCGTAATACTAATGGTTATTTTAAGCCAGGGTTTCATATATTAAATCAATTATATTCCTGTCAAGGATAAAAATTATTGAGTGTAAGAGAGAAAAGGAACACCAAACCACCAGAGATTAATTGAACAAACTCACCAAATTCTTTTAATAGAGTATTTATTGAAAATTTTATCCTTACTAATAATAGTCATATTTTCTCTAGCGCATTGGCATACCAGCATTCTATCAAAAGGATCCCGATGATTAAATTTTAATGATTCCAGTTTTGCCAGGTGTTCAATTTTAATATCAAGAATATTAATATTGCTCCCAATTATGTGCTCTTTACAAAATTCTGCCAGTGATTGATTTATCTTCAGTTTATTCAAGCTGATTTTAATAGCCATTTCCCAAAGACTTGCCATACTTAAGTAGATTTCATTCTTCTTATTGAGGAAATAACGCTTTGCTTTTATACTTAACTGTTTGTCATCGGTTATAATCCATAATAATGTATGTGTATCGAGCAAATATTTCATTTATTGATAATCCTCAAAACCTTCTAGCGGTTCATCAAAATCATCAGCTATAAATACTTGGCCTTTAGCTGAGCCAAGCTTGCGCTTATTTTTCATTTCATCTATCATTACCAGCTTAACAATTGGTTTATTGCTCTTTTTAATAATCACATCTTCACCAAGCAAAACTTTTTCAATCAGTTTAGACAAGTTTGTTTTTGCTTCATGAATATTTACTTGTGTCATGAGTGCTCCTTTCTAACTTAGCTATATTTCTTAGCTAAGTTAGTAAATTTTTACTAAATATCAAATAATAAATTGTTTGCTTACGAGATAGAACGATAATCAATGACACATTTCTTCAGTAGTTGCACCAAGGTTAGATAGTTTTGGACTGAGGTAAGGAATCCCCAAATTCATTCCACGCAGAATAAATATTACTGCTAAGACAATAGCTAAATAAGGTGTAGCTTTTCGAAGTTTAGTTCTTAATCCTATATTAATAAATTTTCCAAAAACAGTTGCAGCAAACATTGCAGGAACGGTTCCAAAACCAAAAAGCATCATCACTGCTGCGCCGGAAATTGCATCGCCGCTTGCAATAGCGCCAGCGATGGCAACATAGACCAATCCACAGGGAAGAAAACCGTTTAGTATTCCAATCAGGAACATTGCAGAGAAAGTTCCCTTTTTAAAAAGCACTCCTATGTTTGCTTTTAATGGCTGTGCAAGTCTTTGGGTGATTGGGTGCTGTGCAAAATAGTTTTTATATTTTTGAGGCAGAAGCACGGCGATAATTATTATAATACCCAGTGCTATTGATACTATTTGCTGTGCACCGGTAAGCGCAATCCTGCCGCCAAGCAAACCAAACAACGCACCAAGGAATGAATAAGTAACTACTCTGCCAAGATTGTACAGCAATCTTCCGGTAATAAATGAAATGTTTGAGGATTTAGGAACCGGTAAAGCAATTGCAATTGGTCCACACATTCCAATACAGTGTAAACTTCCAAAAAATCCGATAAAAAATGCTGCTAATATTTCAGGAGACATATTTTTATTTCGATTAGAATTTAATGGATAAATATACGCTCTTCAACGAAGTACTCCATTTCGCCTGTTAACCAATTTACTTTTACAGACCATAAACCTTTTTCTAAACTGCTAACCGGTATCACCTGTACACCCAAACTATCAGTATAAAGTGGAATTTTTATATCACTTTTTTCATCCGAAGGACGGTAAAAATAAATCTCCCCGGTTAGATCTCTGCTTATCAATGATTCCGGAATAGTAACATTAATAGTTGTTCCGTTAAATGCAATAATATTTTTTTCATCTAACTTTTTTGTTCTTTTAATTCTATCAATCTGCTGTTGATATTTTATTTCCTGATCATAATAATCATCGGCAACTAAATTCACATCCTGGTTCATCAGGTAAACAGCAGTTGATATAGTTGTGCCCATAAATATTACAAATGCAATTACTATTCCTGTTCCCCAACTAATTTTCAGTTTCACTTTTTTCCTTCTTTTTTATAGGTGCCAGAAGTGATGTGGCAATCTTCTTAATTAATTTATCCCCGCTATAAACACCAATTTCAATTGGTGTGTTCATTTTAACAATATCATTTATTGAAAGAATCACTAAAAATTTTGCTTCAACAATTCCCTGCGGCTCTAAGATTAAATCTTTTCCAACCATTGAAAGTTCACCTTCAATGTTTTCTAATTTTAAGAATATTTTTGCTGCATCAAATGTTTTATTAACAATATTTAAATCGTAAATGTTGCTTACTTTACCGCCGGGTCTTTCCTGGTAAAGAAGTCCGGGCGTTCTTAGAATGTTAACACTAAAATCGGTTCTTGTTACCAAAAGAAAAGTTAAAATACCTGTTAAT
>CBEPPX010000041.1:0-9542 GCA_965511205.1 uncultured Ignavibacteriales bacterium
AATGGAACAAAATTACTTTTTATATAACTTCCTTTATCTCTATCCGATGGCTGAACAGCCCAATCATAATTTTGCTTTTGAACAAAGTAGCGCGCGTTCGGAAATGCCGGAACAAGTTTGCCTTTTTCCATTTTTGTAGAGCCGCCGCAATGATCAAAGTGAAGATGTGTTAAGATAACATCAGTTATATCACCGGCTTTGAGACCATGAGCTGCAAGTTCCTTTTCCATGCTTGTATTTTCATCAACATCATAGATCATTTTTTCCCTGTCATTCCACTTATCCCCCATTCCAACATCAACTATTATTTTTCTATCTTCACTTTCCATCAGAAGATTGCGAGTTGCCAGTTTTACACGGTTGCTTTCATCGGAGTGATTTGTTATTTGCCAGAGCGGTTTTGGGATAATTCCAAACATCGCTCCGCCATCCAATCCAAAATAACCGGATTCAATAATTTTCAATTTGTACTTACCAATTTTCATTTTTGTTTTTTACATTTTGTTTAACAGGTTTGTAAACTTAAGGAAGATTATAGAAATTCAAAAAAAAAGGCACCATAAGGTGCCTTTAATAAAGCTTATAACTTCTACCTTCCTAATCCATCCAAATATTCTTTCTTCTTCAATAGTTCATCTTCGCTTTCTTCATGCTTAGGATCGGGCAAGCAGCAATCCACAGGACAAACAGCCGCACATTGCGGTTCATCATGAAATCCTTTGCATTCAGTACATTTATCGGGCGAAATATAGAAAAACTCATCTGAGTAAAATCCATCGGCTCCGGAAGGAGCAGCAGCGCCATCACCATAGGAGGTTCCGGCTAATTCCCATTCAACTCCGCCTTCATAAATTGCTGTATTCGGGCATTCAGGTTCGCAAGCACCACAATTAATGCACTCTTCCGTAATGTATATAGCCATATTTTTCTCCTTTAAACCATTAGCTTTCTAAATGACTGATTTTCATTAAATTATTCAAATCGACCTCTCAATATTACAAAAATTCCTGTCTCGTTCAAGATATTTGTGGTTTTCTGGTGAATACGTGTTTTTTCGCACATTCTTGTTAATGATTCTTACCATTCTTCAAGATTGTTGGTTATTTAATTTATTTGCCAAATAATCCAGTCCTATGTTTTCGCGCGAAAATTGTGGATGAACAAATCACTTTCATATTTTTCAACAAAATTAACCATTTTCAGCTTAAACACTTTTAGAGGATGATTGGCATGGTAAAATGGATTTTAGAAAATACCAGCTTATGGCTTTTCACCTTCATATCCATATTGAAGAAAGAGCAAAGCCTTATTACTGATAATAAGATTTTTTTCTACGGCAAACTTTTCAGCATTGTAAGTATTGCCGTTGTAAAACCGGAACCAAAGCAAACTGCCAACCATTATGCCATCAAATATTCTGTCATCAACAAATGATTTGATTGTTAGATAACCCCATAGAAAATTCCATCCAAGTGAAAGTAAACCGCTTACATATTCACCCGTGTAAAACTGTCCCGCACCGGGAATGATCATGGAAATAAATTTTGCAAAATTCGCCGAGTATTTTTCATTTTCAACATTTTCTGCAAGAAGTTTTAGTTCGTGCTGGCTATCAATCTTACCAAAACTAAAAGCTGCATTCTCCCAGTCATCGGCAAAAATATATGCCCAGCCGCGCCAATAGTTTAGTTCATCTTTTTTTGCAGAGAACCTTTCATCATCTTCCAAAGAATTAATTAAATCCAATGCCTGTTTAGTTGTTCTTCGTAGAATATTTACGCGTATGTTTTCTATCCTGCTGTAGTAAAGTTCATCATCACTGACAGCGTTTATTTCTGCAAGTGTAAAATGTTTTACCGCATCAGAAAATTTACCACCCTGCTTATAACTTTTACCGATTAATATGTTTGTTTTATAATTGTAAGTTTCGCTGTTATCAAAGTAGAGAAGCCGTTTTAACTCGGTTATAGCATCATAATATTCTTCATCAGCAAAGAGTAGTTCTGCAAAATCGTATTGTTTATCAAAATCATCCTGTGCCGCAATTCTGGTAACAAAAGTAGAAAAGATTAATATGACTAAATAAAATCTACTCACAGAAATTATACTCCGGTGTAAAATAATTTTTCTGTTCAAGATAGAAATTCAATCCATCATTAAATTCAAAAGAAATTTTTGCATTATAAATTTGTGCCGCTGCAACTGATCCATATACATTTCCTGCATAGAAGAACGCGCCTAAGCCGGTAAATATCCATGCTCGTGTGTTATGATCAGCCCTGAAATTATCGTAAGCAAGAAAAGCAAACAAACCACTTGTAATAAACGCCATTATGCCATCACCCCATTCGCCAACGTACATTTTTCCTGATCCTGGAATTACCGCAGACATTATTCCTGCGAGAACAGGATTTTTATTTGGCGGCTCGTTTTTCCAATTATAAAAAGATGTTACTTTTTCTTTTTCATCTTTATTGAATGGATTTAGAAATTCCTCTGAAGCTGGAAGATCATCATCAGTTAAAAGATATGAAAAGTTAAAGAGCTTTTTTCCGTTAGATTGGTAGTTATTAGTTTTATTTGAAAAACTCTCCAGGTAAAATGAGCGAAATGCTTTGTAATCTTCAATTATAAAATATGCTTTAAGTTCCTGCAATTTTGCTTCATCAAAAAAAACTGAGGCGGATGTAATATCAGATAGTCTTTGAATCGATTTTAAGTGATCACCTAGATATAAGTAACCTAATCCTATTTTAAAATTGAGTGTGTCGTCATCAACAAAGTTTTCAAGTTTTTGATATTCTAAATTTGCCCGAAGGTAATCTTTTTCACAAAAAAGATAATCAGCAAACGTTTTTATGTTTTCCGGTGAGTGAAAATTAAATTCATCTGTTTGCGAAAAGTGCAAAGACGAGACGCTCAGAATCAAAATAAATATTAATCGCATTAATCCTTCACAATAACTGAAGGAGGAACGTATTCTATTCTATTTTCATCCAGCTTATATAGATCTATTGGATCATAATAGTGACCACTTTTAACGCGGGGATAATGATCGTGCCTTTTATAAACATTCATATCGCGGGTAAACCGATCGAAGAACATTAGAGTACCTTGTAACAGGTTGGTTTCTTTTGCAGACTCAATGAGGAAGGCTGAACAGGATGGACGAAACGGACAATTATCTCCATCAAGATCCGAGAAAAAAAACCAGTAGGCACTTCCCACTGATTTAACTAACGCTTCTCCAAAATTATCAGCTTCAAAGGAATAAACGCGATGCCTATAATTGTTAACTTTTTCGTAAAAGTATTCTGCCTTCTCCCATTTAACCCAATCGGTTTGGGAGAAAGCAATAGAAAAGAAAATGAATGCTAAAAATATAGTTAATCTCAATTTTTATTTTTTATCTAATAACGATCTGGCAATTACGATTCTTTGTATTTCGGAAGTTCCTTCGTAAATCTCTGTAATTTTGGAATCGCGCAGGTATCTTTCAACTAAATATTCTCTTACATAACCGTATCCACCGTGAATTTGAATAGCTTCGAGAGCACACTCTACTGCTATTTTAGATGAATAAAGTTTAGCCATTGCAGATTCTTCAACATAGCTTTTGCCTGCATCTTTTAGTGCTGCGGCTTTTAGAGTTAATAATTTTGCAGCATCAACTTTAACCGCCATATCCGCAAGCTTAAATTGAATTGCCTGGAATTTGGAAATCTCTCTACCAAAAGCTTTTCTTTCTTTAGAATATTTAAGTGCTGCATCCATAGAAGCTTCCGCAATTCCAATTGCCTGCGCAGCAATACCAATTCTTCCGCCATTAAGAGTATTCATTGCAAAGTTAAATCCTTTACCTTCTTCCCAGATTAAATTTTCTGCGGGAACTCTGCAATTTTCAAAAGTTAATGAGCAAGTATCTGAACTTCTTATACCAAGTTTATCTTCTTTTTTGCCGTGTCCAAATCCTTCCCATCCTTTTTCCACAACAAATGCAGAAATTCCGTGATGACCTTTTTCCTTGTCAGATTGAGCAATAATAATTTGGTAATCAGCAGAAATCCCATTAGTTGTCCAGTTCTTTATTCCGTTCAAAACAAAATAATCACCGTCTTTATCTGCCGTGGTTCTTTGACTTGTGGCATCACTACCCGCTTCAGGTTCAGATAAAGCAAATGCTCCAAGTTTTTCGCCCTGGGCAAGTGGTACAAGATATTTTTGCTTTATATGATCTGAACCATACTCTTCCAATCCCCATGTTACCAGCGAATTGTTAACGGACATAATTACACCAACGCTTGCATCCACTTTTGAAATTTCAATCATTGCTAAAACATAACTGATTGTATCCATTCCTGCACCGCCATAATCAGGCGAAACCATCATCCCCATAAAACCAAGTTCTCCCATTTGCTTAATTATTTTTTCTGGAAACACTGCATTTATATCTCTCTCAACAGCAGTAGGAGCAATTTCGTTCTGTGCGAAATCTTTTGCAGATTCCTGGATCAATAATTGTTCTTCTGTAAAATCGAAATTCATTTTTCTCCCTTTTATATTTTAATTATTCAATAAGAAATGATTTGGTGGTATTGATTTTATCTATTTTCACTTTTTAAAAATAACTCAATAATATATTTATAACAAAGTAATGTGAATATGTTTATTGCTTTATTTAAAGCATCAATTTATAGGTTAAAAGCTAATTGCTATATTTGATATGGAAGAAATAATTTAATTATGACAACACGCGGCAAAAAAATATTAAAAGGTCTTACACTGGAAGAACTGCAAAGTTTTTGTTCTGAAGAAGGAGAACCAAAATTCAGAGCTAAACAAATTTTTAGCTGGATGTACGGACATTTGGCTGATAGTTTTGATGAGATGCAGAATCTTCCTAAGCCACTGAGAGAAAAACTTACAGATATCAGCAATTTAAATACTCTTAAAAATATTACTTCCGAAGTTTCCTCTTCAACCGGTACAACAAAATATATATTTGAAACTGCAGAGGGAAACAGGATTGAATCGGTTCTTATACCGGAAATAAGAAGGAACACACTTTGTATATCAACCCAATCCGGGTGTCCGCTCGATTGCAAATTTTGCGCAACAGGCTTGATGGGTTTTAAGAAAAATTTATCAGCAGGTGAAATTTTTGATCAGTATAAACTTGCTGTGAAAGTTAATGAAGACAAAAAAATAACCAACATAGTCTATATGGGGATGGGTGAACCGCTTTTAAATTTTAACGAAACTTTAAAATCGCTTAAAATATTTACAGATGAGTTGACAACCGGAATAACTCCGCGGAGAATAACTCTTTCAACTGCAGGTATTGCACCTAAAATTAAAGAGCTTGCAGATTCAGGTATAAAAGTAAAACTTGCACTTTCGCTTCATTCATGCTTTGAAGATGTTAGAAGTAAAATTATGCCTGTAAATAAGAAGTACTCTCTTAAAGAAAATGTTGAAGCTATCAATTACTACTCAAAAAAAACCCGCACAAAAATTACTTTTGAATATGTAATGCTAAAAGATATTAATGACAGGAAAGAAGATATCAAAGCATTAACAAAACTGTGCAGGTCTTTGCCGGGCAAAGTAAATGTAATCCCTTTTAATTCTCTTGAGCATATGAATCCCGGGGGAGTTTCGGCAAAACTGCTTCCAAGTTCTGCAGAAAGAATTAATAATTTTGTAAATGAACTAAAAGCTAACGGTATAACCGTAATGCTTAGAAATACACAGGGTGATGATATTGCTGCGGCTTGCGGTCAGCTTGCGATAAAAAGTCAAAAGTAAAAAAGCTAAAGTGAACGTAATTTTGAAATATAAATATTGAATTTCTAATAAATAAAAATGAAAAAGCTTACACACGAAGAAATATCAGGAAACCGAAGTACACTCGATGACCTGCACAAAGTTAAAAAGCTTCCTGTTTATGTAGTGATAGACAGTATAAGAAGTAATTATAATGTGGGTTCAATTTTCAGAACTTCTGACGGTGCAATGATTGAAAAACTCTATCTGTGCGGATACACCCCACATCCACCAAAAAAAGAAATTCTTAAAACAGCACTAGGTGCAACCGAAAGCGTTAACTGGGAGTATGTAAAAAATCCGAAGGAAGTAATTATAAAAATGAAGGATGAGGGAATAAAAGTTTGTGCTTTAGAGCTTACAGATAAAAGCTTTCCTTATTACGACTTGAAAAAAGACATATTTCCTCTTTGTGTTTTAATTGGAAATGAAATTACAGGTGTATCGCAGGATCTTTTAGAATTGTGTGATTTTTCGATTGAGATTCCGCAATACGGTATAAAGCAATCTTTAAATGTTGCGGTGGCTTACGGAGTTACTGTTTTTGAGTTGAGGAAATTGTTTGATCAATAATAAATGAATTGTTCAATTATGAATGAAAAAATATTTGATAAATTTCCGGTGTTAAAGACTGACCGCCTTATTCTAAGGCAATTAAATGAAAACGATGTTGATGGAATATATAATTTTTATTCTGATCCGGTTGCATTAAAATATGTTCCACGAAATCTGTTTACGGAACGTATCGAAGCAAGTGATAAAATAAAATTTTTTAATGCTTTATTTGATGATAGAAAAGGAATCTGGTGGGCAATTTCATACAAAGAAAAACAGGATATTATTGGTATTGCAGGTTTCTTTGAAATTGATAAAGATGCCAACAAAGCAGAACTGGGTTACGGCTTTTTAAAGGGAAACTGGGGAAAAGGCGTAGGGACAGAAATTGTAAAAGTGCTTACAGAGTTTGGATTTAATGAAATGGAGCTTCGCAAAATTTATGCATTTATAAACCCTGAAAATATTTCTTCAATTAAAAATGTAGAAAAGTTTGGATATAAAAGAGAAGGATTATTTAAAGATCACGATTTTGCACAAAGTAAATATTTTGATACTGCTGTTTATACGAAAATTATAAGTTGAGATTAGAAATTTAAGCCGCAGCAGTAAAAAATTCTTCGCCATTATCTTTTGTGTGGATCATAAGCAGGTTTGCACGAACCATCTTAACTAAAGTACGGGAAGCTCTTCTTTCTGAAATGTTTACAAGCTCGCTAAGTTCTTTTACAGAAATTCCCTCTTTTTTAGCAAGGTAAGCAAAGACAGTCTTTTCAACAGGACCGATTGTATATTTTTTTAAACTGAGATTACCAGATTGTGCTTTTAATATCCTTACCATCTCTTTGCTGGCTTGTAAGCTTTTATCATTTACCCGCACAGTTACAATAGATTTATTAATATCAAGTTCATTCAGGTAATCCTGCAGCCGGTGTGGTTTATTATCTGATTCCGGTATAGAGACAATCACAATTTCCCTTCCAAGAAAATCTTTAAAATCAATTGAGTAAGCGAGAGGTGGTTCGCAATAATTTTTTGCAGCATCGTTAATCATTTCGGCTTCAGCTTTTTCACTTTCAACACCAACAATTTCCCCGTCATCATCCACTCCAAAAAGTATATGTCCGCCTTTGGTGTTGGCAAAAGCTATCATCTCCTTGGCAATTTTTTTAGGAGTTGTAAAGAGGCGTTTAAATTCACATTGAATGGTTTCCCCCTCCTCAATAAGCTCTTTTAAATCCCTGCGATTCACAATTAATTAATTTATGAAATGTAAAAATCTATCTTCGCCGTCTCGGGTTCCATACAGGTTCTTTATTTACCTGGACTTCACTGTTTTCGGTTGTTACCTGTTCATCCTGCTTAATTTCATTTAGTGTTCTATCATCAAATGCAACTTCAATAGTATCCTGAAATGTTTCCTCTACCTGAACAAGAGTACTATCGGTCGCTAATGAATCAAGCGTTTGTTCCATTGCATACAGGGAATCCTGCAATGCCAATTCCTGCCTTCTTAATTCCTGTTTATAAATAGTAAGCTTGGGTGCAATAATTCTTACATACTCCGAGGTAGGATAATGTACCACCAGCGAATCGTAATATGTGGCAGCAGAATCGAGAAGAAATAGTTCATTTTCTAAAATCCAGCCGCAGGTATAAAGTGCTTTTGGGGCAAACGGTGAGCCGGGATATGTTATATGGACTTTATAGAAACCATTTATTGCACCTGGGTAGTTTTCAAGAAACATCATTGATTCTGCTTCTAAATATTTTTCTTCCGCAGGATCAAAATCCAGGTCGATGAGAGGTTTGTTTAGTTTATTTGCTGCAGCATTTACTATACGTTCATTTTTATAATTATCATAAATTATATTAAACAAACTGTCTGCTCTTTTTTTATTGTCAACTGTAAGATAATAGCTGCCCATCGCGTAAAGCGTGTTGGCATGATATGTTGTATTCGGGTAAGTGGTAAGGTTACTATTGTAATACCAGTATGCCGAATCCGGTATATTAAGTTCCGTAAGAAACAGGTTTCCAATTTGAAGCTGATCTTTAACGATAACTGTTTTTAAAGAATCTATTGTTATAGTTAGACGCCTGGGAGGATTATTTTTAAACTTAAGTGTATCGGGCAACCCTGCTGCCAATTCCTTTGCCCTTTGTTCCTTTTCTCTCTTCTCCATTTCATACTGCTGTCTTTCAAGTAGGGTTAGCATGGATGGATCTGAGAACAAGCTATCGAATACGAAAACAATAGCTGAATCTGAATACAGCGTATCATTTATCTGAGCATAAAGAGTATCCCTGTTTCGATAGGTGAAAGTAGTATCCCTAACAATTAAAGAGTCCAGAGTTTTTAAGGTATCCTGGAAGGCACCGGTAGTATCTGTAACAACCCACATAGAATCGAGTCCCGCCCAGATTTCCTGAAGTTCCTTAACACTTGCAATCTCTTCCGCTATTGCCAGAGAATCTTCTACATACCTGGTTGAATCTTTAATAAACTCATCAGGATGATCATAATAAAAAATTTGTTTGCCGTAATTATTAAGATCTGCTCTAAGATTGACATAACGGGTAAAAAGCTGGTTCTTTTCTCTTGCAAGAATTATGTACTCCGGAGATAAAGAACTGGTTGCAGCTTTTTTATAATAAACTGCAGCACTATCAAGCAGCTTTAATGCTGATTCGTATATCATCCCAATTTCATATTTTGCTGTAGCGGAACTCTCTGAATTCTTGAAGGTTGTATCAACCTCAATCAACTGGTCTATCGCATCGTCATATCTTTCCATGGAAGCATAAGTTTTACCAATTTCAAAATCAATTTCAGCTAATTTATTTTCGTACTTATCTTCAGAACGCATATCTACAAAAACAGAAAGAGCAGTTTCACTCTGTTCGCCATTACGCAGTGCCTGCCCGTATTTCAATTTAGCATCAGTTTCCAAATCAAAATCGGGTGAGTATTCAAACACGTTGTTGTATGCAAGTATAGCATTTTGAACATCATCGATAATTATATTAAGGTTTCCAATCTCGTACCATACTTCAGCTTTAATTTCGTCATCATCGGATACTTCCATAAATTCATTGGCAAGAGCAATTGCTCCAGTATAATCCTCGGTTGTAACTTTATAAATTATTTCTTCAATGAA
>CBEPPX010000042.1:0-9482 GCA_965511205.1 uncultured Ignavibacteriales bacterium
CAACACGTTATATGTGGAGAGGATTAAACCTGTCAAAGGCTCCTGTTTTTGAACCGTATGCCAGTTTTCTTTTCCATGGGTTAGAACTATCCTTTTATGGAGTTTATGGGCTGTCTGAAAGCGAGGTTAAACATTCTGACTTTGAAAAACTTTCAAACCCTGGAGAAATATATCCGCCGAATCTTGATAAAATAGCATTCTCCCAGGTAATTTCTAACCTGTTTTACAATTTCGAAACAGAAATTGGCACATTTACACTGGGCGCAACAGGATATTATTTCCCCGATATGTTGATAGGGCGAGCTATCACCAACAGCCTTGGAGATACTACAGGAATCAATTACATTAAGTCTTTGTGGAATAACTGGGAAGATAATAGAAACGGTTCTCATACACTTGAGGCAAATTTCAGATTTTCCGGCAATGAAGATTTTCCTTTGTGGGTTGTAGTAGCATACAATTTTTATAATGATCCGGACAAATCAATATTTGCCGAGGTGGGTTATACATTTAGAGTTTTAAAAAACAATTTTAGCTTGTTTGCAGGTGGGGTGCTCGATGCTTCGGAATGGTACCAGTTTACAGTAAAAAACGGTGTTGTTCGAGATGGTACGGGATTAACAAACTTTGGGTTTATACTTAACCGCGAGCTGAAGCTGGAAAAGTGGCTGACTTTAGACCTTGCTCTTCTTGATGTAATGAATTTTTACGAGGAGAGAAACACAATATTATTTAAAGCTACATTAAATATTGAATAGAACAGGTTTTATTCTAATTCTTTATACCTGAAACATTCAACAACGTGGTCGTTCACCATTCCTGTGGCTTGCATGTGTGCATAAATAATTGTTGAGCCAACAAACTTAAATCCTCTTTTCTTAAGGTCTTTGCTGATCAGGTCGGAGAGTTCTGTTTTTGCAGGAAGCTCTTCTAAAAATCTAAATTTGTTTTGAATTGGTTTACCGTTTACAAAGTTCCAGATGAATTTGTTAAACGTTCCGAATTCCTTTCTTACTTCTAAAAATGCTTTTGCGTTTGTTACAACCGATTCTACTTTTAATTTGTTTCTAATAATTCCCTCGTCTTTAAGAAGGGAGTTAATTTTTCTTTTATTATACTTTGCAATTTTACTAAAATCAAATTTATCAAATGCGTTGCGAAAGTTTTCTCTTTTGTAAAGAACTGTCCGCCAGCTAAGTCCTGCCTGCATACCTTCAAGCAATAAAAACTCAAACAGCTTTTTATCGTTGTGAAGAGGTACACCCCATTCTTTATCGTGGTATTTAATCATCAACGGATCATTGGTTGGCCAGGAACAGCTTTTCTTCATTTTATCTCCACTCATTTATTATAAATGCTACATATTAGAATTGCGATATTAAGGAGTAGAAAGATTAATAATTTAATATCGGGCTGAGCCACTTTTCAATTTCGTCAACACTCATTCCTTTGCGACGATGATAATCAAGCACCTGGTCTTTAGCTATCTTTCCAACGTTAAAATATTTTGCAACAGGATTAGCAAAATGTAGTCCGCAAACTGAAGCCGCTGGATACATTGCAAGATTTTCAGTCAGTTTAATCCCCGTCTTTTCTTCAACACCAAGCAGATTAAATATAATCGGCTTTTCCGTATGATCAGGTTGAGAAGGATAACCGGGAGCTGGACGAATTCCAACATACTTTTCTTTTACCAGATCTTCGTTCGAGAAACTTTCATCTTGTGCATAGCCCCAGTATTCTTTTCTTACTTTTTCATGAAGATGTTCTGCAAACGCCTCAGCAAGTCTGTCTGCCAAAGCTTTAACGAGGATTATTTTATAATCATCATGATCTTTTTCATACATATTCACAAGCTCTTCTATACCATTGCCGGCAGTAACTGCAAATGCACCAAGATAATCTGTTTTGTTGGATTCGGTCGGTGCAATAAAATCTGAAAGAGCAAGATTGGGCTGCCCCTCAGCTTTTTTAATCTGCTGCCTCAGGGTATGTAGTATTGATAAAACACCGCTGCGATTTTCATTAGAATAAATTTCAATATCATCGTAGCCAACTGTATTGGCAGCAAAAATACCAACCACGCCGTTTGCAGTAAGCGATTTGCTGCTGCTAACTTCATCTAATAGTTTGTTCGCATCATCAAAAAGTTTCTTCGCTTCATCTCCTAATTTTTCATCTTTAAAAATTGCTGGATATTTACCTTTCAATTCCCAGGTCGTAAAGAATGGTGTCCAGTCAATATGCTTTCGCAATTCCTCAAGTGGAAAATCTTTTAATGTAGTTATATCTCCCTTTTTGGGCTTAGTAATTTTTATTCTTTCCCAGTCAGTTTTTAAGCTGTTTGCCCTTGCTTCATTAAGTGTAATAAAGCTCTTACCTGATTTTCTTTTAAGATAGTCTTCTCTCAGTTTATCATATTCATCTTTAAATGAATTCATATACTTCTTTTTCTCATCTTCGTTTTCGCTTAAGAGTTTACTAACAACGGGCACGCTCCGTGAAGCATCAAGCACATGAATAGTAGTACCATTATAGTTAGGTGCAATTTTAACCGCAGTATGAACCCGTGATGTTGTTGCGCCGCCAATAAGCAAAGGTCTCTTGATTCCTTTCCGCTCCATCTCTTTTGCAACATGTACCATTTCATCGAGTGATGGTGTAATTAAGCCGCTTAACCCGATTACGTCTACATTCTGTTCAACTGCTTCCTGAATAATTTTTTCTGCTGAAACCATCACACCCAGATCAATCACGTTATAATTATTACAACCAAGCACCACGCCAACAATGTTTTTACCGATATCATGCACATCGCCTTTAACGGTAGCCATTAGCACTTTCCCATTACCACGGGAAGTACTTGACCCCGCTTTCTCTTTCTCGAGATAGGGAATAAGTTTAGCTACCGCTTTCTTCATCACCCTTGCACTTTTAACAACCTGCGGGAGAAACATCTTCCCGGAACCAAACAGATCGCCGACATAACTCATTCCATCCATTAACGGTCCTTCAATAATTTCCAGCGAAGTATTAAATTTTTGTCGTGCTTCTTCAACATCATCATCAATATATTCAACAATTCCTTTAACTAATGCATGCTTTAGTCTTTCTTCAACAGAAGTGTTTCTCCATTCATCTTTTTTAGTCTCGTCTTTCTCTTTACCAATAACAGTTTCTGCAAACTCTATCATTCTCTCGGTTGCGTCCGGTCTGCGGTTAAGTATAACATCTTCAACTCGTTCCAACAGATCTTTCGGTATTTCTTCATAAACTTCAAGTTGACCCGCATTTACAATTCCCATATCCAACCCGGCTTTAATAGCATGGTAAAGAAACGCAGAGTGCATTGCTTCTCTAACAGGATTGTTGCCCCGGAAAGAAAAGGAAAGATTGCTTATCCCACCACTTACACTAGCATAAGGCAAATTCTGTTTTATCCATCTTATTGCTTCAATATAATTTATTGCGTAGTTGTTATGCTCCTCAATACCGGTTGCAACGGTTAAAATATTCGGATCAAAAATTATATCCTGCGGAGAGAAGCCAACTTTTTCAGTTAAAATTTTATAAGCACGTTCACAAACTTCAATCTTTCGATTAAATGTGTCTGCTTGTCCTGTTTCATCAAATGCCATAACAATTACAGCGGCACCGTAACGAAGAATTTCATTTGCATGGTTGATAAATTCCTCTTCACCCTCTTTTAAGCTTATCGAGTTAACAATTCCTTTACCCTGCAGACACTTTAATCCTGCTTCAATCACACTCCATTTTGATGAATCGATTACAATTGGAAGTTTTGCTATATCGGGTTCCGCGGCAAGTAAGTTCAAAAACTTCGTCATCACTTCTTCCGATTCGATCATCCCTTCATCCATATTCACATCAAGAAACTGTGCGCCGCCCTCTACCTGGTGCCGAGCAACTGAAAGCGCTTCTTCATAATTTTCTTCTTTGATAAGTCGTGCAAACTTTTTTGAACCTGCAACGTTAGTTCTCTCTCCTATATTGATAAAGTTCATCTCGGGTTGAACAACAACAGGTTCGAGTCCGCTCAATTTCAAAAGTTTTTTTTCTGAAGGGACTCTTCTTGGTTTATATTTTTTTACAGTTTCTGCAATATCTTTAATATGATCGGGTGTTGTGCCGCAGCAGCCGCCAACAATGTTAACAAACCCGCTTTCTGCAAAGTCTTTTAGTACTGAGGCGGTTACATTTGGAGTTTCATCATATTCACCCATTTCATTTGGAAGCCCTGCGTTTGGATAGACAGATAAAAACTTGCTTGATAATGTTGAGAGCTCTTCAACAAAAGGTCTCATCTGTTTTGCACCAAGCGAACAGTTTAATCCTACACTAAGAAGATTTTTTGCATGGAAAATTGAAATCCAGAAAGCTTCGGTTGTTTGCCCCGATAATGTTCTCCCGCTCTGATCGATAATTGTTCCGGATATCATTACAGGCAGTTGATTTATTAATTCGGCATTAACTCTATCAACAGCATAAATAGCAGCTTTTGCATTAAGTGTATCGAAAATTGTTTCGATCAAAAAAATATCTGCGCCGCCGTCAGCCAATCCTTTAGCCGATTCATAATATGCTTCCATCATCTGATCGAAGGTTACAGCGCGGAAACCGGGATCGTTTACATCGGGCGAGAGTGTTAAGGTTCTGTTTGTTGGACCAAGTGCACCTGCAACAAAGCGCGGTTTTGCAGGATCAATTTTATTAAATTCATCTGCAACCCCTCTTGCTATTTTTGCTGCGGCAAAATTCATCTCGTAAACAAACTCTTCCGTTTTATAATCTGCCTGCGAGATTGCAGTTCCGTTAAAGGTATTAGTTTCAACAATATCTGCACCTGCTGCAAAATATTCACGATGAATTTCTTTTATAACATCCGGCTGTGTGATAGATAAAAGATCGTTGTTACCTTTAAGATCATTTGGATGATCTTTAAATCTTTCCCCTCTAAAATCCTCTTCGGATAGACCCCTGCGCTGTATCATGGTTCCCATAGCGCCATCCAGAACAAGGATTCTTTCTTTTAATATTTTCTCAAGTTGTTCGAACCTGGTTTTCATTTTTCCTTCCGTGATTAAGACACCTCATAACAGGCATCTTTGTATTCCTAAATCTTTAAAACGAGGCGAAATATAACTAAATTGCCGTGCATTATAAACTTAAATAAATCAACAGAAAAAAGTTATGATTATAGTAACAGGCGGAGCCGGATTTATTGGCAGCGCAATTGTATGGCGGCTAAATGAATTGGGAGAAGAGAACATCTTGATTGTAGATGAGTTGGGCAGCGATGAAAAATGGAAAAATCTTGTTGGCTTGAACTTTAAAGATTTTATAAACAAATATGATTTTATTGAGCATGTTATTGATGATGGGCTAACCAATTACGAAGCCAAAGCAATTATTCATATGGGGGCAAACTCTTCCACAACCGAAAAAGATGCTGATCTTCTTTTAACCAACAACTACGAATACACAAAAGCACTGGCAGAATCTTCTTTGGAAAATAATGTGCGCTTTATTTATGCTTCATCTGCTGCAACTTATGGTAATGGCTCACTTGGGTTTGATGATGATCTTGCAAAGTGTGTTCAGCTTCGCCCGCTTAATATGTATGGATATTCAAAACAGCTGTTTGATCTCTGGGCTATGAAACGCGGCGCATTTGAAAAAATTGTCGGGCTAAAATATTTTAATGTTTACGGTCCAAACGAGTATCACAAAGGTGATATGAGAAGTGTTGTGCATAAAGCTTTTGAGCAGGTGCGTAATACGGGAAAAGTAAAGCTGTTCAAATCTTTAAATAAGGATTATAAAGATGGTGAACAGATGAGGGATTTTATTTATGTAAAAGATGCTGTTAACATGACGCTCCACTTTTTAGAGCATCCTGACAAAAACGGTTTGTTTAATGTTGGTTCCGGAAAAGCAAGAACATGGAACGATCTTGTAACATCGCTATTCAACGCAATGAATAAACCAGTCAACATAGAATACATCGATCTGCCGGGCCATCTTGCTGATAAATACCAGTACTTCACCGAGGCAAACACCGGCAAGCTGAAGAACTCAGATTATAATGCGCCTGTAAGCTCTTTAGAAGAGGGCGTATATGATTATGTTAAAAATTACCTGTTAGAAAAGCAGTTTTTGGGAATGTAACTTTTAGTTATAAGGAACCTCTTCGTCGTCATCAAACATATCCTCTTCGGGATCCACTAAGGGGATATTCTCTTCTACTATATCTTTTTCAGTTGGTTCCTTATCAAAAGGGTTTTTCTCCTCCTCTTCTTCATCATTGTAATAATCGTCATCTTCTTCTACGTCATCATCCTCGTCATCGTTTTTATTTTTAGCTGCGTGTAACATATATTTATCCTTGGCAGACGGAAACATCCGCTCATTATTAGCATCGGGCACTTCCCCTGCCCAAAGAATGCTTAACGAGTTAAGCTCTCCAATGTACATCTGGCTGTTCTCCAATTTTATTTATTCTTCGTTTGCTTGCTCATTTAAAAGCACACAGGAAATATTTGAAGAAAATATTTTATTATCAAATTAAATTTTTTGTGGACCGGGCATCAACATTTTTATGCAACAACATTAATTAAAACTTAAGTCGGATTTATTATATTGTCAACTCATTTTATAACTAAAAATTATTACCCTAATGAAATTAGCAACACTTTGTTACATCCAGGATAAAAAAACAAATTCAACATTAATGATACACCGTGTAAAAAAAGAAAACGACTATCATCACGGAAAATGGAACGGGTTGGGCGGGAAGTTCGAATCCGGCGAAAGCCCTGAGGAATGTGCCATAAGGGAGGTTAAGGAAGAAAGTGGTTTGAATGCTAAATCAATAAAGATGAAGGGTTTTATAACTTTTCCCATTTTTGACGGTATAGAAGACTGGCATGTTTTTTTATTTGTTATTAATGATTATGATGGTGAGCTGATCGATTCAAACGAAGGAAACTTAGAATGGATACCTAATTCGAAACTAACCGAGATAAACCTTTGGGAAGGTGATAAAATATTTATTCCATGGTTGTTCGAAGATAAATTCTTTAGTGCAAAATTTATTTATGGTGATGGGAAATATATAAGCCACACAGCACATTTTTATTAATATTATAGTTGTTGATTTGTTTAACCACCACTAAATTACAAAGGCAAAAAATAAATTATGACGACTTTTGCAGATAAAGCTGTTAAGTTTTTTACGGATTTTAATACGCCTAAATTCCTTCCTGGTGGAGCAGATTAAGCCAAAGTTATTTTCTATTCAGAAACTCTGTGATTTTTTCATTAACCACATCTGCTTTTTCAATTGGCGCCATATGTCCCGCGCCTTGCACCAAAGCAAATTCTGAACCTGGGATTTTTTCTGCCATCTGTTTCATCACGGCTGGCGGAGAAAGTTTATCTTCGCTTCCGCATATTACCAGCGTTGGTATTTTTATTCCTTGTAAATGTTCTGTTGTGTCTGTTCTTCCAGCCATTGCAAGTATACATCCTTTAACTCCAACCGTGTCGTTTTTTAAAGACCTGTTTACAACTTCTCTATATTCTTTTTCTGATTCGTTTTTAAAACGATCTGCAAAACAGTTTGAAACAAATTCTTCTATAAACAATTTAAAATGACCATCGTTTATTCTCTTGATGGCATCAGCTCTTTTTAGTTTTGTTTCGTTATCATCTGCCACCGATTTTGTATCACATAATATCAGCGCACTAAACAAGTTTTCTATTCTTCCCATTGCTCTAATCGAAATATAACCACCCATGGATAAGCCGCACAAAACCGGTTTGCTAAGTTCCATCCCACTAATTATTTCTTTAAGATCATCAACAAACATTTCCATTGTAAACTGTCCGTCTCCTGCGGGCGATTCACCCAGACCGCGCAAGTCGTATCTAACACAAAAATAGTTGCTGCTTAATGCTTTAACCTGGGCATCCCACATGTGGTGATCGTATGGGAAACCATGTACAAACAGAATTGCTTTATTCTCTTTCTTTCCATCAGTAAAAACTGAAAGGTTGTTAACTTTAGTATTCATAATTTTTATTAGTATTTTTTAAAAAATAATTTTGAATTGTCTATAATCTAACACATTTATTGTTTTAAGCTTATATGAAAATTGCTTTTGTATCAACCGAGGCGGTACCGTATGCTAAAACAGGCGGGCTTGCAGATGTTGCCGGCTCTCTGCCAAAGGAGCTTGAAAAACTAGGGTGTGAAGTAAAATTATTCATTCCAAAGTACTCTACTATTGATGAAAAGAAATACGGTTTGCGTTACAACCAGGATATTGGTGAAATCGCTATTAGAATTTACGGACAAATACGTTCCGCTTATCTTCACCAAACAATGCTGCCCGGATCAAATGTTGAAGTTAACTTTATAGATTGTCCACACTATTTCCACCGCGAGCGCTTATACACTAATGATGCAGACGAAGATGAAAGGTTTATACTATTTTCCAAAGCTGTTATAGAAACTCTTCAAAAAATGCAGTGGGCGTCGGATGTTATCCATTGCAACGATTGGCAAACAGGACTCCTCCCTCTATTTATAAAAGATAATTATAGCTGGGACAGAATGTTTGATAAAACTTCTACACTGTTTACTATCCATAACATTGGTTACCAGGGAAGGTTTTCAAAATCAACTATGTTTAGCGCCGAATTAAGCGGAGAGTTATACTACTCTGACGGACCAATTGAGTTTGAAGATTCTGTCTCTTTTATGAAAACCGGAATTGTGTTTGCCGATTTAATAAACACGGTAAGCAATAAATACTCACAAGAAATTCTAACCCCCGAATATGGGGCGGGATTAGAAAAAACTCTCAGGACAAGGAAGCCAGACATTTACGGCATTTTAAATGGTGCTGATTATAGTGTTTGGAATCCTGAAACAGATACTTTCATTCCTTACAATTATTCAATAAATGATCTTAGCGGTAAGCTTAAAAACAAAAAGTATTTGCTTGAAAAATTTAAGATGCCCTTCAACGAAAAGGTTCCATTAATAGGTATTGTTTCTCGGATGGTTGCCCAGAAAGGTTATGATATATTTGCGGAAGCAACAAATGAATTGATGACACTTAACGCGCAATGGATTATACTTGGAAGCGGCGAAGATAAGTATGAGCTGATGTTCAGAGAGCTGACAAATAAACTACCAAATAAAGTAGGTGTTTATACCGGTTACAATGACGAGCTTTCTCATTTACTGGAAGCAGGGGCTGATATGTTCCTTATGCCTTCACGATATGAACCTTGCGGGCTTAACCAAATTTACAGTTTAAAATATGGTGCGGTGCCAGTTGTTAGAAAAACCGGCGGACTTGCGGATACTGTGCACGATTGGGACGAGTTACACAGCTACAATCTTGATACCGGAACAGGGTTTTCTTTTAACGATCATACTGGTTTTGCAT